>JAIRYX010000271.1 GCA_031267635.1 Planctomycetaceae bacterium | reverse complement strand
TCAAATCAAATCAAATCAAATCAAATCAAATCAAATCAAATCAAATCAAATCAAATCAAATCAAATCAAATCAAATCAAGCGGGAATTCTGTCTGCATAGCGGCATTCACGCTTGTTGAACTTCTGGTGGTGATAGCAATCATCGGCATTTTAATCGCTCTACTTCTCCCGGCAGTTCACGCAGCAAGAGAGGCGGCAAGGCGAATGCAATGTACCAATCATCTTAAACAATTCACTTTGGCGTTGCATGGTTATCACGATGTCCACCATGCCGTTCCGGCGTCGCGTGCATGGCGTGGCGGAGAGAATTCACAATATGACGTATGGGCTGCTTGGGGACCGCACTATACGCTTATGCCGTTTATTGAACAACAGGCAAAGTTTAATGAAATTATTACAGCACAAGATGATCCTTCTTTTAGCACATATCCGAAGATTGCCGTTAATAGAAAATGGGAGATCTATAAACAACCTATTTCCGTATATCTTTGTCCTTCAGACGGAAATTCGCTTCAAACAGAATTTGCTTCGACAAACCTCGTGTTTTGCCGTGGCGATAGATCAAATAACGATAATGCGGGTAATCCTCCTGCCGCCAATCCCGGTAGTCCTCCAAGTGGTATAACAGGGACAAATATCCAGATTGTAATGAGACGTAACGTATTTAACTGCTATACTTGGAAAGGATTTGAAGCGATAACGGACGGCTTAAGTAATACACTCGCCATGAGTGAAACGGTTGTTCCTGTTGACGGAACGGATAGATCAGTTAAAGGGGCAGTGGCGGTTGCGTCAGGATTTGACAGTAATCCTATAGGAGCATGCGGTTTGGGAGCGTTGACAGACTCAGAAAACAGAAAACTCATTAAATCTTCCGTTACATTGATTGCTCCTCACGCCGCTGATACTTCCAACATGGATAATCTTCGTGGCTATCATTTGGCGAGCGGATACACGGTTTCTGCTGGTTTTAATACGATATTAAGCCCTAATTCTCCGTCGTGTTCCAGTACAAGTATGGCGCAAAACGGACACGGAATTTACCCGCCTACAAGTAATCATACAAACGGCGTCAATGTCGGTTTTTTTGACGGCTCCGTCAAATTTCTTTCCGATACGATAGACGCCAACGGTTCCAATAGTGCATACGCTGACAACAACATCAGCCCTTATGGAGTTTGGGGTGCAATCGGAACTCCCGCAAGCGGCGAAACAGTTACGGATTTTTGACAAAAGGAGATGAAACTTGATGACGTCCTTGATACATTTCAGACATTTTTCCCTCGCTGTTTTTGCTGCTTGTACTTTTGCCGGTTGTTCCAATACAAAATATCCGAATGATTTACCGAAACTTCATTCCTGTACGATTACAATTACACAGGAAAACGTTCCACTGGCTAATGCCAATGTGTTTTTGATACCAGCAGATGGAATAAAATGGAATGCTGGCGGAACAACAGACAGCGGCGGTAAAGTCGTTTTATATACTCATGGGAAATACAAAGGCGTTCCTTTGGGGACGTATAAAGTGACCGTAAATAAATATGAAATAGGACCGGAAAAGCCCAATGGAGAAGCGACTCTGGCAAAAACCGGAAATTTTCCCGTACCTGACGCTTTTTCATTTGTTGACCTCCAATATACTGCTCAAAATAAAACGCCGTTGGAAGTGACCGTCACGAAAAAAAATCGGTCGTTTCACTTTGATGTTGGATCGCCTGTTCACATTCTTATTCCCAAATAATATTTTAAGTGATCGTAGCTATGGCACATTCCTTTAGATTTACTATTCTGTTTTTGATATTGTCTGTTTTTTCCATTACAGCGTTAGCCGCTGATAATGTCCCATTGTTGAAACGCCCGAATATCGTTTTCTTTTTGGTTGACGATCTGGGAGTTAATGACGTTGGAGCATATAATTCGAAAACATTTTATGAAACGCCGAATGTCGATCAACTGGCAAAAGACGGAATCCGTTTTACTAACGGTTATGCTGCATGTTGTGTTTGTTCTCCGACACGGTTTAGTATTCAGACTGGTAAATATCCGGTACGGAATGGTTGCACTGATTGGTTTGGAGCTAACCGATCAGAACGTTTTTTTCCTGCTCCGGTTCATGACCGGCTGGATTTGAATGAAACAACGTTGGGTGAAGCATTCAAGGAAGCGGGATATAAAACGGCGTTTTTGGGAAAATGGCATCTTGGTCCGGTAGAAGAGTTTTGGCCCGAAAATCAAGGATTCGACATCAATATAGGCGGTTGCAATAGAGGAAATCCGGGGAAAGACGGTTACTTTTCACCCTACAATAATAATCCTCGATTACCCGACGGACCGGAAGGCGAATTTCTGACGGAACGTTTAACAAATGAAGCGGTGACTATCATCAAAAACTGGAAAGATGCACCTTTCCTTCTCTATTTTTCGTTTTATCAAGTCCATACTCCGTTACAGTCGCCGAACTTACTCATTAAAAAATATCAGAAAAAATCTCAAAACCAAGATCAATTTCAAGAGAATTTTGCCGAAGAAGAACAGAATTTTTTGTTAAATGAACCACGATTGGTTCGGCAGCAACAGAATCACGTTGTTTATGCCGGAATGGTGGAATCCATGGATACCGCTGTCGGCAAGGTAATTGAAACACTCAAGGCGGAGGGACTTTACGAAAATACGATCATTTGTTTTGTTTCCGATAACGGCGGTCTTTCGACTTCTGAAGGCGCGCCGACGTCCAATGTTCCATTGCGCGGCGGAAAAGGATGGCTTTATGAAGGCGGGCATCGGGTGGCGTACATTATCAGGATACCGCAGGGAACACCGGGTGTTTCCGACATTCCTGTTATTACGACAGATTTTTATCCGACGTTACTTGATTTAGCTGGTTTACCGTTGAAACCGCAACAACATCTTGACGGTATTTCACTCAAATCAATAGTTGACGGCAAAAATTCGCAACAACGCGACGCTTTGTATTGGCACTATCCGCATTACGGTAATCAAGGCGGTTTTCCCGGCGGCGTTATTCGAGTGGGCGATTGGAAACTTATCCGCCGTTATGAAGATGGACGAATCCATTTATATAACCTTAAAGACGATCCTTCTGAACATAATGATTTAGCATCTGTGGAATCTGAACGCGCTGAACGTTTGGCACAAAAGCATAACCAGTGGCTGCAATCTGTCGGCGCAAAATTTCTTGAGGAAAAGAATGGTAATAAACCTTGGTTACCTCAGTAGAAATAGTCGTCCCTGAAAAAATTGTTTTAATGCTATAATAACGGATTGTCCTGTTCCAAATGTGTGTTATCATTTGCAACGTCATCTCCATTTTATCCATGTTTTTGGTTCCAAACCTTGCAATTTTTATCAAAATCGGCTAGAAATGCGTCCTACTTCATCTCCCCAGCAATCCGGTCAGTCCGAAATGTTCAATCGTCGTCTC
>JAIRYX010000254.1 GCA_031267635.1 Planctomycetaceae bacterium | reverse complement strand
CGCAAAGATTCTTCTCCCCGCAGATGAAAATTGCAATGAGCGGCAAGACATTCATATCCAAGCTGATGAAGAATAAACAAGAGCACAACCGAATCGGCTCCGCCACTCAATCCGACAATGATTTTGTCGCCCGGCTTCAGCAAATCGTGCGCTTTGATAAAATTTTTTACTGTTTTTATCATTTATTTTTACGGAATTTCCATGCAAAAATAATATTAAAAACCGATTGTGCAAAAAATGAGATGGAACAGAAGAAGCTATTGTAATCTAAAATAAAAATCGTACATTTGCAACTGTAAATTTCAGATAGAAAATACGATGGTAAGCCAAATCATAAAACCGAGTTTGTTTGGTATCAAACACTCAAATAGAGACTTTGAACGGAAAGACGCGTGGGGAAAGAATCAATTTAATTCTTCATTTCCGGTTGCTTTGGCCTCTTACATGCATCGCAAAAATTTTGATAACGTCTATCTAACGTTAGATAAATCGCAAAAAGTTAAACATGTCAAGATTTCAACGCAAAAATTATATGGCATAGCCCCTGATTCCGATGACTTATTTTTGTCGTTTGAAAGCGTTTATACGCCTTATAGCCGATTTGTAATAGGCGAACTTCCGAGAATTGATTTAGTAACTCAAAAGCGTAGCGATGGAACGGTTCTTAAAGGAATGGAAATTAAATTAACGGCTTTACCGGACAATTCTACTTGCGAATTAACAGATAATCAATTTGGTACTGAAATAGTAACCCGGCCGCCAACAATAATCTATTTAGCTTGTAGCATAGCCGCCCTTTACCGGCAATCACACGTTCAACTGCGACAATATTTTGATGTAAAATTTGACAAATTACGTGATTGGGCTAATCCTGAAATCGTATTACCGCATATAAATGATATGATTTGCAGTCTTGATAAGATTATGCTTGATAATAATTCCAAACAAGAGCCAATAATTATGCAACCCGTTTGGAAAACAGAAGGAAAATCCTCAAGATTAGCGGAAAATTGTTTCGATATATTTATTTGGAGTAATTTTGCTTTTGTTGAACTAATTGTAAAAGAACTTCGTAATCAACAAATACTCAAAATTATCCGGCAAGCGCGCACGATTGTTTGGTTGTTCAAAATGTTGTATGATTTTTCCAAAACAGGACAATTTTATCCCAAACAGATAATTGACGATTATTCTTACAATACGCTAAATGATAAAGCATTTTCTACAAACGGAATCGTAACGCATGCGATTATGCACAGCCCCGAACTGACCAAGCCAAGGGTAAAAAACGTTGAAATTAAAAATATTATCTTAGGTGGAGGTCAAAATCTATTAAGCCCCGAAAGGAGACTTGATGCAATTATTTTTAATACCCCGGAATTATTTAATTAACTATGAAAGCAATTGATTTATTTGCCGGTTGCGGCGGCCTCTCGTTAGGATTTCAAAAGGCAGGTATTGGCATAACAGGCGCCTTTGAATATTGGAAACCGGCTATTGAAATTTACAGAGCGAATTTTGACCACCCTGTATTTGAAACAGACTTATCGCAAATAGAAGATTATTCTATATTTTCAAATTTGCAACCCGATATCATTATTGGAGGTCCGCCTTGCCAAGATTTTTCAAGTGCGGGAAAACGTAATGAAAATAATGGTCGCGGTGATTTAACCGTACACTACGCCGAAATTGTCGGTCATGTACGACCCGAATGGTTTGTGATGGAAAATGTTGAACGCATACTGAAAACAGAAAAACTGAAAGAAGCGAAAAAAATATTTATAGAAGCGGGATACGGATTATGTGAAATTGTATTAGACGCAAGTTATTGCGGAGTTCCACAAACGCGAAAACGGTATATTCTCATTGGAAAATTAGGAGAAACCAACCATTTTATGGATTATTATCTGACAAAAAACCAAAGTAAAACTCAAATGAGTATATACGACTATTTAGGAAACTCGTTAGGTATTGAATATTATTATCGTCATCCACGCAGTTATGCCCGGCGAGGTATTTTTAGTATCTACGAACCAAGCCCAACTATTCGCGGCGTAAACCGTCCTATTCCAAAAGGTTATACAAAACATGGCGGCGACCCGGTTGATGATTTGAATAGAGTAAGACCATTAACAACAAAAGAAAGAACTTATATACAAACATTTCCTGAAAATTTTCAATGGCTTGGCAGTAAAACGGAACTTGAACAAATAATTGGAAACGCCGTTCCGGTAAATTTAGCAAAATTTGTCGGCGATTGCATACAAGAATACGTTAACGACTGCAAAGCAAAAAAAATTAAACGCAGAGAAACAATCTTGGATTTTGAGTATCTGTAAACAGAATTGCAATGGCTGACGTTTTTACAAAAGAACAGCGCAGTAACGTAATGCGACAAGTAAAAAGCGCTCGCAATAAATCTACGGAATTAAAACTTATCGCTTTTTTCAAAGAAAACAATATCAAAGGTTGGCGCAGAAAATACAAACTTTTCGGTAAACCCGATTTCACTTTTCCAAAATTGAAAACGGTTGTTTTTGTCGATGGTTGTTTTTGGCATGGACACGATTGTCGAAATACTCGCCCAAAAGATAATGCTGAATATTGGTTAAAAAAACGAGAACGGAATATTAAGCGCGACAGAGAAGTAACGCAAACGTTAGAAGATAAAAACTGGACGGTTATACGATTATGGGAGTGCGAACTAAAAAATGAACAATTTTTGCGCGAAAAATTACAAAATCTTATCGTTAAATGCGAAACGCGGCGTTCGCCGCGCTTCGCGCCAGTCCTAAATTCTTAATTTCTAATCCACCTCTATCTTGAACGTCCAGGCATAATCGCAGGGTCTGTTGGCCGGCGACTGTAACTTTTTCGGGAGGATTATCTTCACGCCCGTCTCTGTTGCCGACCATTTCAGAGGGCTTGAATATCCCAGCAGATAAATTTTGCTCCCTTTCCGGGGACTTACCGATTTTATTTCCAATTTGTTTTCCGGCCATTTTTCCACAAAAGCGAACACGGTTTTTTTGTCTTTGGTACGGGTAAAAAGCGTCTCGTCTTCTTTCCAGACTTCGTTTGCGCGGGTGTTGTAGATTCCTTCTCCGTTCACTTGAAGCCACTTGCCGGTTTCCTCCAACTGTTCCACCGCTTTGGGATGAAAGCGGCCGGTTTTGTCAGGCCCGATACCTACCATAAAATTGCCGCCCTTAGCCACCGCGTCGATCAGGTTGTGAATAATCCACGGAGCGCCCTTGTATTTTCCCGCGTCTTTATCGTACGAAAAACTGGAAGCCAGGGGATAAATGGTCATCCAGGGCATATTCGTGTTTTCCTTGCTGCCGGGCACAAAGCCTTCGGGAGTATAATAATCGCCGTAATTGCCTATCCCCCGGCAACGAAGCATGACGTCCGGCTGCAAACGGCGCATCATTTTCACCGTCTCCTTCATTTGCGGCCAAATGTCGCGCCCCATCCACTGGTCGAGGCAAAGCAGGTCGATTTGACCGTAATTGGACAATAATTCCCGGAGCTGTTCGCGATGACGCGACAGAAGCCGCTCTTTCTCTACCGGAGTCAGTTCAGGCGTCAGGTACACGTTTTTATTCAGGTTCACCTTAAATCCGTAATCGCCGTTATTCTCCTGATAACTCGCCGTCGTGAGCGGGTGATAGTTGTAGGGGCGGAAATCGGCGTCATACCAGTCGGGATGAGAAAAATAAAGGTCGATTTTAATGTCTTTTTCATGGGCGGCGTCGCACAATTCCTTCACAATATCGCGCTTGAAAGGCGTTTCTTCGATGCTGTATGCCAGGTCGCACGGCTCGATAATTTGGTCGGGATTCAGGTAATTGGCTCTCTGTTTCACTTTAGTACCGGTATGGAACATCGAAAATCCCTCGTGATGTTTCGTCGTGAAAGCCATACACTGAATACCGGAACGCTTGAAGAAATCCATCCATCCCTGAGCGTCAAATTCCGTCGGGTTAAATGATTGATACAGCTGGTTGTATTCCATTTTCTTCTCGTTCGACAAACCTAAGTAGCCCCACGATTCGCCGTTCATTTCCCAAATGGAATAAATCCCCCAATGTATCCGGACGGCAAACTTTATGTCGCGAAACGCTTCATGCGCCGCTTCCGAAGCGTGCAGATAGTCGGCGTCGGGTTCGTCTTCCACATAATACTGCACTTTTTGATAATGAAAATCGGTTTTCGGGAGCCTTATGTTGCGCGCCCGGTCTTCTTTGACCTGCTCGGCCTTTTTTTCCTCCTGTGCCGCTTGTTGCCCGGATACATTCAGGCAGGCAAGGATTGCTATTGCACTGCAAACGATTGATTGATAATATTTCAAACTCATAATTGTTTTTTATTGATTCTACTTTTTTCTACTTGTTTGTTGACAAAATCCGGTACGTCTCGCCGGCCCGGCTTTCAAATTCGATGAGATTCTCACCCGGCGATTTCAGCTTGATTTCCTTGTTTCCGGAAAAAACTTTCACCGGCGTTTGGGTGCGAAGCCGGCAGGGAGTGTCGCAATTGGCCCGGATGACGGCTTTCGACAGAGCGCCGTCTTTCCATGCCAGGTCGACGTCGAAACCGCCGCGCGCCCGGAGGCCCTTTACCGCGCCGGTTTTCCACTGCGTGGGAAGCGCCGG
>JAIRYX010000211.1 GCA_031267635.1 Planctomycetaceae bacterium | reverse complement strand
TCGGGGCACCGTCCACCCTCGAATACGTATCTTATCAGGTTGATGCAATTCCGCAATCACGTTTTTAACGGTAGGACAATAACTTGCCTAAATGTAGACCAAAAATGCGTAACATGAGTTGATAAATAAGGGCGGCAATAATAATATTTTCCGGCAAAATTGACGGTCGTTACCCAGTTGCCGTGCGGATTTCTACTTATCACATTTTCAAAGTTGTTTCTCACAAAGCAACCAAGAACACCGAGTGATTCTAAAAAATAAATTCTTTGTGCCTCCGTGCCTTTGTGAGACAACCTCAATTGAAAGTAGTTTTAGTATATTTGGTTGAACGACTGAATAGTTGCCGCAAATTGCCAAAATGCTCCGGCAGATCGCCCAGAGCATTTTGCAGATCGGCAAAAGTTTTTGGCGATCAAGCGTCGCCTTTCCGTATTTTGCGATTTGTATTTCTGTGTTTTACTTCACACTTCTCCCATAATACGTATTGAGATAAAGCTGTTTGATTTCGCTGATGAGCGGATAGCGAGGGTTGCTGCCGGTGCATTGGTCGTCAAATGCCGATTCTGCTAACCGGTCAACGTTGGCGAGAAATTGATGCTCTTCAATACCGCCCATTTCACGAATCGAATTGGGAATGTTGAGCTTCCGTTTCAAATCGCGGAGCGACATGATCAGTTCTTCCACCAGTTCTTCGTCCTTGCCGCTCATACCGAGGTAACGCGCGATACGGGCGTATCGCTGTTTCGCTTCGGGATATTCGTATTGCGGAAACGCTGCTTGCTTGCGTGGTGCGTCGGTCGCGTTAAAACGCATCACTTCCTCAATTAAAAGCGCATTCGCCAATCCGTGCGGAACATGATACTCCGCACCAAGCGTATGTGCCATGGAGTGACACAATCCGAGAAACGCATTTGCAAACGCCATTCCCGCCATCGTCGCGGCATGATGCACTTTTTCGCGGGCGCGGATGTTTCTTTCGCCTTCTTCATACGCGGCAACCAAATATTTCTTCAACACGCGAATCGACTCCAGTGAAAACGCAATCGTGTAATCGGTCGCCGTTACGGAAACCATCGCTTCCAGTGAGTGAACAATCGCGTCGAAACCGGAATATGCCGTCAGGCGTTTCGGCATCGATAAAACAAAGTCCGCATCAACAATTGCCATGTTCGGCGTTAATTCATAATCGGCAATCGGATATTTGCGTCCGGTTCGGTCGTCTGTCACCACTGCAAACGGCGTCACTTCGCTACCAGTGCCGGAGGTTGTTGGGATCGCAACCATTTTTGCCTTTACGCCGAGTTTCGGGAATTTATAAACGCGTTTGCGAATATCCATAAAACGAAGCGCGAGATCGTCAAATTCCACTTCGGGATGTTCATACAGTAACCACATAATTTTTGCCGCGTCCATCGGACTGCCGCCGCCAACCGCGATAATTACGTCGGGATGAAACGATGTAAGCCGCTCGCAACCTTTGCGAATTGTCGTCAAATCGGGATCGGGCTTGACTTCAAAAAATACTTCGGTTTCTATCTGCAATTCATGCAAAATGTTCGCCACCTGATCGGCGACACCAAGATTGAAGAGCGGTTCATCGGTGACAAGAAACGCTCGCTTACTTCCGGCAAGATCAGACAATGCGACTGGAAGACATCCCGATTTGAAATAAACTTTCGGCGGCACGCGAAACCATAACATATTTTCTCTTCTTTCTGAAATAATTTTCGTGTTGATAAGATGCTTAACGCCGACGTTTTCCGAAACGCTATTACCGCCCCAACTTCCGCAACCGAGAGTTAGCGACGGTTCGAGCCGAAAATTATAAATATCGCCGATGGCTCCGTGGCTGGACGGCTGATTGATTAAAACTCTTCCGGTTGACGCCAATTTGCCGTAATAATCGATTCGGTCGGTGTTGAGCGGATTCGTATATAAAACGGCGGTATGTCCCATTCCGGCAAATTCGATGAGCGATTCCGCTTTGACGCACGCTTCTTTAAAATCCGCGACACGGTACATGCCAAGCACAGGCGACAATTTTTCAAAACTGAGCGGCTCGCTGTATCCGATGTCCGTGATTTCGCCGATTAAGATCTTGGTTTCTTCATACACGTTAAACCCCGCGTTTTTCGCAATTTTATAAGCGGATTGTCCAACGATTTCCGCATTTAGTTTTCCATCCTTGAACATGTATTTGCGGAGCAATTCTTTTTCTTCGTCGTTAGCGAAATACGCACCGCGAAGTTTGAATTCGGCTTTTACCGCGTCGTAAACGTCCTGCACGACAATCACCGATTGTTCCGATGCGCAAATCATGCCGTTGTCGAATGTCTTGCTCAATAAAATCGAATTGACCGCCATACGGATACTCGCGGTTTCGTCGATGATTGCCGGGGTATTTCCCGCACCGACTCCGATTGCCGGTTTGCCCGAAGAATATGCCGCCGACACCATTCCCGGTCCGCCGGTAGCGAGAATTAAATCAACATCGGGGTGCATCATCAAATGACGCGACATTTCCACGGTTGGTTCGTCGATCCAACCGATAATCCCTTCCGGCGCACCGGCTTCCACTGCGGCTTCCAATACAATCTTTGCCGCCATCACCGTACTCCGTTTTGCTCGCGGATGCGGTGAAAAGATAATACCGTTTCGCGTTTTTAGAGCAAGCAACGCCTTGAAAATTGCCGTTGAAGTCGGATTGGTGGTCGGCACTACACCCGCGACGATTCCGATCGGTTCGGCGATTTTTTTGATTCCGTATTCCGGTTCGTTGTCGATAACGCCGCAGGTTTTTGCGTCTTTGAACTTGTTGTAAATGTACTCGGACGCAAAGTGATTTTTAATCACTTTGTCTTCGACGATTCCCATTCCAGTTTCTTCGACCGCAAGTTTGGAAAGCGGAATCCTCTGCGACGCGGCAGCCATCGCCGCCGCTTTGAAAATTTTATCTACATCTTCTTGCGAATAGTTTTCATAAATTTTCTGCGCTCGCCAAACCTGCTGAATCAACTGCGTCAGCGTTTCAATGTCGGCAACCTGCGGATATTGTTTCGTGTGTGGTTCCAGTATCGGTTCGTTTTCAGTGGTCATTGTTCGTGACTCCTTATTGGCATATTCTTAAATTTAAACAGGACATAACTGGCATAGTAATGTACTTTACGTGGATAGGAAATTACCATTAATTATTTGTCAAGAAAAATTTTCCGCTATTGCGAGTTTTATTGACAAAATAAAAGTGCAATTTCTACCCGTGAGAAGTATGTTTTCTGCTTATTTCACATTTGGGGAAGGGATTGATTTATAAAAGACTTAAATATCTTTCATTATTGGTTTTAACGTGTATTTTAGTCATTTTGGGAACTTCCAAAAACCTCCCCCAAAGATTCGTAAGCCCTTATTTTTCAACGGTCGCATTTGTTGAAAATGAGGTTTTTAGAAGTTCCTTGTTGTAATTCTATTTTGATCAGTTCATTTGATCAGTTCAGTAGTTGATGGGCAAAATTTATTCCCTTCCCCAAAAATGTGAAATAAACAGAAATTTTTTAATTGATATGAAAATTCTGTGCATACAAAGTTTCTACAAATCATATATTTTGAATTTTTATTTATCGATAAAATTTTATTTTATTAAGAGAAAAAGAATGAATTTCCTTAATCGCTATCGTTTTATCGATATTCTATTCTCGATTAGTAGCAATGTCAATAGAAGATTTGGGAATTTTTGAGAAAAATTGTTGAATAATTCGAGACAAGATTCTTTTAGTATAAAGCATGAGTTTTATGACAGTATAAATTGCGTAACTTTGTACTATTCAGTTGCCCAAGTCCAATAAACCCACACTGGACAACAATCTTAATGACGACGTCTCCATTGACTGGTTATCCGAAAGATTTTACTATTGCAGCCCTTATTTATCAAGATTCCCTTACGTTTTAGATGATGGGTTACAAGCGAAAAATAAGGGCATTAAGGGCGCATATCGGGGGCAATTCGGGCTATTAAGGGAGATTGATAAATCAGGGCGGCGATGGTAAATCTGTTCGGATAATTGCAATGGCAAAATCTTTCGGGTCAGGATTCAGTTGCCAAGGGCGGATTTTTTTGTTTTGGGCAGCTGACACCATAGTTTTCTATATTGTGTTTTCAAATATTGTCCCCCAAAAACGAAATAATCAGTTGATTTTCACGGGGATTTAAGTGACTTTGTACTATTCTTTCAGAGTCAATTTATCCCAAATCTCTGAATCTCAAAATAGCAGTTGATTGCCCTTCAGCATAATACATATATCTCTCTGATTAGGAAATATTTTTCTATAAATATTTATTCCTGTATGGCTAGAGGTGAAAATATGGTATAATTATTGCTAGAGCATGAAATTTGGTATTTAAATTTTAACATTTTAGAAAGAATTTGTATTGTGGCAGAATTGACGGAATCGGTCAACGGATTGATTAAAGAGTTGAGTCAATTACCGGGAATCGGGAAAAAATCGGCGGAACGGATTACTTATCATTTGTTAAAAGTGTCGAAAGAAGAAGCGCTTGCACTGGCAGACGCAATCAGCGCCGTCAAAGACAAAGTCCGTTACTGCAAACAATGTTACAATTTATCGGAACAGCAGCTTTGCGAAATTTGCCGTGACTCCAAGCGTGATACTTCAACAATTTGCGTTGTCGAACAGCCGCGAGACCTTATCGCAATCGAAGCGACCGGCGCGTATCATGGACTTTATCATGTTCTACTCGGACGGCTCTCGCCGCTGGAACAAGTGAATCCCGAACATTTGACTATCGCCGCGTTAATTAAACGTGTGAAAGCTGAAAAAATTCAGGAAATCATCATGGCAACTAATCCGACGGTCGAAGGAGACGGTACTGCCCTTTATATTATGAATCAACTTGATGGCACGCCGGTCAAAATCACTCGATTGGCTCGCGGAATCACGACCGGAAGCGTTCTCGAATTTGCCAGCAAAGAAATGCTGTCCGATTCTCTTTCAGGCAGACAAAGTTTTCGGTAAATGATAATTAAGTCGCAAACTTCACAGGATTACAAAATATCCGTTATTGCTATGTTCCTTTTGAAAATCATGGAATGACGCTTGAAAACAATTTTACCTTTTACTTTCTACCTTTTACTTTAATTCAGGAGTTTTTGTTTTGAGATTATCGTTCGGTCAGGAACTCAAGCAGGAACAAAAGACGATCCTCACACAGCGGATGATCCAGTCGATGGAGATTTTGCAATTACCGTTGCAACAGCTTGAAGAACGAATTGAACAAGAGATGGAAAAAAATCCTGTTCTCGAAATGCAGGAAGACGAGCAGGACGAGGACGAATATAATGAAAAGTCGGAATCGGCAGATAACGGCGGCGAATCGTTTGAACACGAAGACGAAATGCCGGACAGCCGCTCGCCGGATCAGCAGGAAGATTTTCAAATTGCGGACGAGTTCGCATCGACTTATCGCGACACGATTGACGAGCGTCCGATTCGGTCGCAAAACTGGCTGGAACAGGAATCTGACCGGTTGCACGACGCAATGGCGAATATTCCTGTTCAGTCGGAAACGTTGCAGGATTATTTGACGGAACAATTAACGTGGTTCGACATTTCGCCGGAGCTTCGGGAAATGACAGTTCGTATTATCTCGAATCTTGATTCCAACGGTTATCTGCAAACCGGATTGAATGATATTCTCGGTATGAAAGCGACCGAAGAAGACCGTCAATTAGCGAAACAGGCATGGCAACTTGTACGGAAACTTGATCCGCCGGGAGTCGGTGCGAGGGATTTGCGAGATTGTTTGATGCTGCAACTGCGGTACGATATGCCGTATTACGAAGCGTTGCGGGCAATTGTCGCCGATCATTTGGAAGACTTAGAGAAAAACCGCTTGCCGCAAATCATGAAAAAAACCGGCTTTCCGATGAATGAAATTCACGAAGCGATCCACGAGTTAAGACATTTGAATCCGCGTCCCGGTGCGGTATTTCGAGAACAAACCGCGCCGTATGTCGTGCCGGATGTTACGGTGACAAGAGGCGATGACGGAAATTACATGGTTCAACTTGACGAAGGGCACACGCCGCAATTGCGCATCAGCAACTATTATCGCGATTTGATGAAACATAATGAAACGTCGAAAGAAACGAAAGATTACATCAAGCAGAAAGTCGGCGCGGCGCAATGGTTGATTGATTCGATTCAGCAACGCCGCACAACATTGACCCGTGTTTCGCAAGCGATTGTTGAGCATCAGACTGAATTCTTGGAATCCGGCGCGGCGGCGATTAAACCGTTAAAAATGCAGCAAATCGCCGACAAAGTTGGCGTGCATGTTACGACGGTTTCGCGTGCGGTTGATGATAAATGGATTCAAACGCCGCAAGGAATTTTTCCGCTCAAACGTTTTTTCAGCAGTTCCGTCGCTGCGTCCGATGATGAAGAAAACGTATCGCAAGACGCGGTGCGAGTCAAATTGCAGGAAATCATTGACCGCGAAGATAAATCCAAACCGCTCAACGACGAAGAATTGATGAAAGTATTGCAGGAAGAAGGCGTTAATGTCGCGCGGCGTACTATCGTGAAATATAGGCAGCTCATGGGGATTCCTAACTCGCGCGAGCGCAAAATATGGATGTAAAAAATCACTGGAACGATCAACGTAAATTTTTATTCATCGCAAAATTTGATAAAACAATTCGTCTCTTTTCGTAGTAACAGCTAAAAACAAATTTTAAATGATCTCATTTTTTCCCATGTTTCGATTTTTCAATATTATCATTTTACTTTTTATTGCATTGGTATTGAGCGGAAAAAATATTTCCGCAACAATCACCGACCTTTCTGCAGGCGGTTACGAAACAAAACCGCCGCCGGTTGCCATTGACCGAATGGAAATCGGGATTCGCGGCGCGTATAAAACAGGAAATTGGACGGCTTGTCGTGTGTTTTTCAAAAGTACGTTACCACCCGACGCCCGCGTTATGTTGACGATGCTTGATCCCGACGGAACGCCGACACGTTTTTACGCGACGCTCAACGAGCGTTCTTTTTCCGAAAAAAATCAAAACGCGGAACAATCGGTAACCGCTCTCATTCGTCCGGGACGCGATAACGGAACCATCACGGTTCGCATAGAATCTACAAACGAAATTTTGGCGGAACGTGTTTTTTCGCCGCGTCCTATTGATCATGCGTCGAACAGTACAATATCTTACGATATTGCAAACGACGCGGCGCAAATGCCGAGCGATTATTTTTTGCCGCCGATTCCTTACGAACGTCCGGTTTTTCTGACGTTGACTTCGGGCGACGTAGGACTTGAAGATGCGTTTGGCGTGATGCCGTTTCGTGAAAACGATAAACCTGTCGTCGTTCGGCTTTCTTCGTTTGACGAACTGCCGGACAACATCCGGGCGTATGAAATGGTTTCAGCCGTCGTGCTCTCCGCCGATCCGAAATTGTATCAAGGAATCACGCCGGAACATCCGAAATTTGCCGCGTTATGGCGTTGGCTGCAAACCGGCGGCAACGTTGTTTTCAACGCCGGAAAAGGAAGCGAGCCGTTATTGTCGGGAGAAAATCCTCTGTTTGCCAAGTTTTTGCCGGGCAAATTCGAACGAATGACGCAACTTCGCCTTTCCAGTCCTTACGAAGTTTACGTCTCGAAATTTCAGCATGAAACAGTAACGCCAATGACGATGACCGGAAACGACGAGTCGCCGTTTCTCGAAATGCCGTATTTTACGGAACCGGAGGGAATTGTCGAAGCGGCGGACAGCGATTTGCCGTTAATTGTCCGAACCGCGAAAGGACTGGGAACGCTCGTTTATATCGGCGGAAATCTCGATCTTGCGCCGTTTAAAAATTGGCGAGACCGCCCGATCCTTCTTGCCAAATTGCTCGGCGTTGCGGAACGGGTAACGCAACGTGAACGTATCGAAGGCGATTCGCTCATGCAGCGCGGCTACAACGATTTGTCCGGTCAGTTACGGAGTGCGCTCGATCAATTTGAGAACGTCCAAGGAATTTCGTTTACGTTTGTCGTCGTTTTGCTTGCCGTTTATCTTGTGGTCGTTGGATTCGGCGATTGGCTGTTGGTTCACAAAATTCTCAAGCGTCCGATGCTGACATGGCTGACGTTTCCGTTTTGGGTGATTTTGTTTTGCGTCATTGTCGCGGTGATTCTCGCAAGAACGCAAACGAACGACATGTTGCTCAATCAAACGGAACTCATTGACATCGACACAGTTTCCGGCACGGCTCGCGGCACGGCGTGGATTGGAATTTACAGTCCCGACGACCGGCGTTTCGACCTGAAATTTACCGCCGATCCGAATACGTCAACCGACGGAATTTTCGCGAACACGTTTTTCAGTTGGTTTGGACTTCCCGGCAGTGCGCTGGGCGGAATGTCGCCGCGAACCGTTTCAGCGGCGCAATGGGACACGTCTTACTCGCTTGCATCGCCGCCCGATACAATTTGCGGTTTGCCGATGCAAGTCCGCTCAACGCGAATGCTGACTGCCAACTGGGAAACCGCGAATTATCAAAACATTCCGGGCGTCGCAAAATTTGTCGAACAGGAAGGATTGCCGTGCGGATACCTTATTAACATGTCGCCGTTGACTTGGGAACAATGTTTCATTGTCTATGGACGCTGGATTCTTTCGCTCGAAACGATCAAGCCGGGCGAAACAGTGGAAGTCGGAACCGCCGCGCGACGTCGCGACTTGCGGACGGCGACGTCGGGCGGACGCAATGTGTTTGAAGATCGGCATTCGGCGAATCAGATTATTTTAGGACGTTACAACACCGAAGCGACAAACATTCCGTATATTTTGCGAAGCATGATGTTTTACCGCGCGGCGGGCGGATTCGACGAGCTTGCGTTACACAACGCCTATCAACACGCCGTCGATATGAGCAATCTCTTACAAACGAAACGCGCGGTTCTCATTGCTGTGATGTCTGATCCAAACGCCAATTCCTCTCACAACGAATCCGTAAAAAAATTAAATAAAGCGCCTGCAAATACGTCGCATTTATCTTCTCCCAAACAACGTTACGGTTCGCAAATTGTAACCGTCGCCAACGGCAAAGAAACGCCGCTCGACATTGCCGGACGTACAACTTGTTTACGTCTCGTTTTCGCGGTTGAAAATAATGAACGAGGAAATTGAAAGATTATAGAAATCTTTCAATTTCGGCAACAAAAGGGACTATTTGGACATGAGAGACAGTTAAAAAACTCATGTTTATTTCATATTTGAGAGAGGGCTTGATTTATAAAATACTGTAACTATTCAGTTGCTCAAACCCAATAAATCCGCACTGGGTAATAATCTTAATGACGACGTTTCTCTTGATATTTCTCAACATAAAATACCTATAAATTTGACATTTTTTATATCAAGAAATTGAGGAACTTTGTACTACCAAGCGTTCTTTCAAATTATTCGATAGAATGGCTTTCTCGCTAACAAAGGCGGTACTGCTTAATCGACTTTTCAGTTTTTGGTTTCAACTTTGTCTTCTTTTGCCGCTTTCATTTCGATCATTGTTTTGGCGGCGAGAGTAACAATCGCAAGCATCGCCAGAAGCGACGCAACTGCAAACGCGGCAGAATATAAATTTTCGTTGTATAAATTTTCAATATGCAACGGAAGCGTACATGTTGTTTTGCGGATACTTCCCGACACAACTGCAACAGCTCCAAACTCTCCCATCGCGCGGGCGTTGCAAAGAATCACACCGTAAAGTAATCCCCATTTAATGTTCGGAAGCGTGACCCGCCAGAAAATTTGCCAACCGTTTGCGCCGAGAACCCGCGCGGCGATTTCTTCCTCCGTTCCTTGCGACTGCATCACCGGGATCAATTCCCGCGCGACAAACGGAAACGTAACAAACAACGTCGCCAAAACCACACCCGGCACAGCATAAATAATCTTGAGATGATGCGATTCCAAAAACGAACCGAACCATCCTTGCAATCCGAAAAGAAGAACAAACAATAATCCCGCCACTACCGGCGAAATCGCAAACGGCAAATCAATCAGCGTAATTAAAATAGATTTCCCCGGAAATTCAAATTTTGCAACGCACCAAGCCGCCGAAAGTCCGAACACAATATTGATCGGCACAGCAACCGCCGCCGAAAAAAGCGTGAGAGATAACGCATGAACCGCGTCTTCGTCAGACAACGCCTTAAAATAATACGAAACGCCTTCCGCAAACGCTTCAAACAACATAAACACAAGCGGCAAAAATAAAAACAACGCCAAAAAAACGAGCGCAAAACCAATCAGCAAGCATCGTACCCAAAACGGCTCCGTGATCGTTTGTTCGGTAAACGGAAACGGTGTTGGCTCATGATTGTCAGTAGGATTTTTGGAGGACATAAGAAACCTAAAAAACAAGAAGAAGGATGAAATTAGCAATTTTGGGAAATATAACATAACTTGATAACACGTCAATGTCTCTTGTTTCCACCAACGTTTTATCTTTGTCCTTTATTTCACGTTCTATTCCAATTTTTTGTTCCCCAAAGTTGCAAAAGATTAATCACAAGCAGTAGGAAAAACGAAACCACAAGCATTGTTACGGCGATGGCGGTCGCGGCGGTGTATTCGTTGGCTTCCAGTTTGATGATAATCAGTTTGGGGGCAATTTCCGAGTTTCCGGCGATAAAAATCACCGAGCCGTATTCGCCGATAGCACGAGCAAACGCCATTGTGAATCCGGTCAACAATGCGGGAAGAAGCCCGGGAAACAGCACTTTCCAGAACGTTTGCCATCGCGTTGCGCCGAGACTTGCCGCCGCTTCTTCCAATTCCCGTTCAATATCGGTCAGTGCGGGCTGCATTGCGCGGACAACAAACGGCAAACCAATAAACGTTAAGGCGATAAAAATTCCTAATTGCGAGTAAGTGATGCGAAAGTCAAACCAACGTCCGATCCAACCGTGCTGCGAATACAACATAGAAAGCGTAATTCCCGATGCGGCGGTAGGAAGCGCAAACGGTAAATCGACCATCGCGTCAATAAAACGTTTTCCGGGAAACGAATATCGCACCAATACCCACGCGACAAGAAATCCAAACACCGCGTTTGCCAACGCGGCGCAAAGCGACGTCGAAAATGTAACGCGAAACGATTCCAATACCCGTTGCGTTGTCATAAGCTGCCAATATTCCGTCCAACCCATTCCGGTTGCTTTCAAAAAGAGAGCCGCAAGCGGAATCAGCACAATCAAACTCAAATAAACAACGGTAAATCCCATCGTCAATCCGAATCCCGGCAATACGCTTTTGTGGACGCTTCGACGATTTTTTAACACGAAATTTTTTCTCACCTTCTTTTTCAATTCAAATGAAACGCGGACGCGGATTTCCCTGATTCACATTAAATAAGGGGCATAAGGAACAAATGGGACTTGAGGGACTTCAGTGACTCAAGTGACTTTTTGGGGAAACCCTGTCCCTAGAGTCCCTTCTGTCCCTTTTCGCTCTTTCCGCCCCGCGCTGTCCTTTCGATTTTGTTAAATTGTTTATTGATAAGGGTTTAGGGGATACCACCCAAGCGTTTGGGGGCTTCGGAAATGGTTTTTGGGAGTTTCTCAAGGCATTTGGGGAGTTCCCCTTCTCGGTTTCTGGCTTCCCCCTTGCGACGGGGGCGTTCCCCTTCTCGATTTCTGGCTTCCCCCTTGCGACGGGGGAGTTCCCCTTCTCGGTTTCTGGCTTCCCCCTTGCGACGGGGGAGTTCCCCTTTTCAGTTTCTGGCAGCAGCATTTCAGTTGCTGACACCAAATTTTACGTTCGCGTCGCCCGCTTCAAGGGACACGAGGGACTTCAGAGACATGAGGGACAAGGTCTGTGGAGAGTGGTTAGTGATTAGTTGCGAGCGGCAAGCGGCTTTCCACTAACCACTCGCCACGAACCACTTTCTCCTGTCTCTTGAGTCCCTTTTGTCCCTAACCGACGTCACTCATTTTCTGATTATTTTGTTATAATGTTACTCAACTGGAGTCAAAAAACAAACACCCAAATACCGAAAGAGATGAAAATTTTACGATTTTTCTCAATTGTTGTAAAGACGCACTGTCATGAGTCGTTTTTTTGTACCCTTTGCGATGAATAAAAATTTTTGTTGATTGCTGAGAATGTTGTAAAAAGGGAGCCATTCACAAATGCCAACCGTTGAACGTTATCTTAAACCTGAAGTAATTCGAACAATCAAGCGGCTCGACCTTCGCGCCCGTTTTATTGTCAAGGGATTTATGCACGGACTTCATGCCAGCCCGCTGCACGGTTTTTCGGTGGAATTTAGCGAACATCGGAAATATTCGCCCGGCGATAACCCAGACGACATTGATTGGCTGGTTTACGCGAAAACGGACAAGTATTATATCAGGAAATACGAAGCGGAAACGAATCTGACCGGTTATCTTGTCGTCGATTCCAGCCGCTCCATGGGTTACACTTATCGGCAGCAATTGACAAAATTTGATTATGCGGCGTCGCTTGCCGCCGCGCTTGCGTATTTGATGATACAGCAGCGAGATCCGGTCGGTTTGGTTACGTTTAGCAAAAAAATCGAAACGTGTCTTGCACCGAAATCGAAACGCTCGCAATTAGGAAACATTCTTTCGGTGTTGACAAATTTAAATCCGGTGGGAGAAACGAACCTTGCGGTTTCGTTGAATCAGCTTGCGGCGATGGCGCGTCATGCCGGATTGATGATGATTTTCAGCGATTTGCTCGCCGATGCGTCAGAAATTATGCACGCATTGCACCGTCTTCGTCACGCCGGACACGATATTATTTTATTTCATATTCTCGACGAGGCGGAAGTTCGTTTTCCGTTTACGGGAAACGCGGAGTTTGTCGAACCGGAAACCGGCGGAAAATTACGCGGAAACGCAGACGCTTTGCGCGAAGATTATCTTGCAGAAATGGAAACGTTCCGGCAAAAATTCCATCAAGAATGCGCTGCGGCAAGGATTGATTATGTGCCGCTTCATACCGGAATGCAATTCGACAAAGCGTTACTCGAATACTTACAACGGCGAAACAAATTTCATTAATTCATGTTACGCATGAGCGGTTAACATTCAGGAAACGAAAAAACTGTTTTTCCGCCCCGAAAGGGCGCAAGCATTAGCAACGCCCTACGGAATCTTTTAAGTAAATTGTTCATAAGTGCTTGGTTCTTAAAGGGTTAATAAAAACTTACTCTTTGAGAACCGCCGAATTTTGCCTGTTTTTTTCCTATTTGGAACAATTTCTGCTGCTCGCTCAAAGGGACATGAGGGACTTTTGGGACACAAGGGACAATTGCAAACTACAGGAGACAATTGCAAATCACAAGGGACAATTGCAAACTACAGGAGATAATTGCAAATCACAAGGAACTTTTGCAAATCACAAAGGGTTGTCAAGCGAAGTCTCGCTTGTTCCTTGTGTCCCAAAAGTCCCTTGTGTCCCTCATGTTCCTTTTGATGAAAATTGACATTTCAAGTGTGATGAGGTTTACAGTTAGCGAGCTACTTCACCGCCGTTGCAAGTGCTTAACGCCCGCCAAACTCCTAAATCGACAGTATCTGACGTAAAATGGACGCTACCGTCGCCATAGCAGGCGTTTACGCCGCCGGTGTGTTGGCTTGTCGCTTTCAAGAAACCGCGTCTAATCCCGCTGTCAGGAGTGAAATTTATACTTGTGTAACCGCAAGCGTCTTTCTGATTCGGGAGTAAATAGGCGTTATAAACCGAATGATCCCAACGGCTGGATAACCACGATTCACAACGATTTTGTTTGCCTCCAACAGTAGCAACAGCTACCGTCATTGCAACTAAATCGGGGTTTGCACCGGAATCTTCGGAATTTAACGTGAGGCGGTTGCAAACTTTCGCATTAGGGGCTTGACCGCTTAAAGAACTCATACACACCAACGCTTCCGATATCATCATCGTATTGCTTGTGCCGTCCGACATCGATTCAAGTCCGTGGTCACCATTAGTGTTTGTAAAAGTACCGCCCGACGCCGTAAGACCTGCATTACCTGAATTTCTTGCTCGATAAAACGCTCCGTCTGTTTTGGCGGCGGAAAGCGAGGAATTTTCACCTGTTCCCGAACCAACACAGACAACATAGTTTCCGGCAGCCCATCCGCCTTGTATGTCGTGGTCAAGACTCTCGTCGCCGGAAGACGGGCAAAGAATACACGGAAGTTTGACGGCTGCAATATCGCTATAATACGGATTTGAAGCCGACCTATTATAACCGGTTGTAATTTGCGAGAAATCTTTTCCCATCGAAACATTCGCGGCTTCAATGAACGGCAATACTCTTGCCAGCGCACCGGCGGTATCGGCGTTCTCATAAACCTGCGTCGGGGCTGCTGGGTCGTATGTGGCAGCTGACGCACCGGAAACCGGACCTACGCCGTACCTCTGCCCGTGAGGGGGAAGTTTGTTATAGGCGTCGTGGAAGTTGTGAACCGCCAATCCCCATTGTTTTTGATGGTTCGCACATTGCATTCGCCGTGCCGCTTCGCGTGCGGATTGAACGGCAGGCAATAACAACGCAATCAAAATCCCAATGATCGCAATGACCACCAGCAATTCGACCAGCGTAAATGCGATTTTACGAATTAGCGCAACGCGGCTAAAGCGTTGAGCGTTGAGCGTTGAGCGTTGAGCGTTGAGCGTTGAGCGCATTTGAATACTCTCTTTCTAAATTTTCTTCATTGAAAGTTAAATTTTTTTTTGAACGGAACTTTTGTTGATAAAACAACGTTCTATTGTTTGTTAGACGTTTGCATGTAACTTGTCGTTTAAAAAAGTTTTACATGCAAAACAACGAGAATTTTACAGAAGTCCCAAATCTCATCAAGGGGTTAGGTTTCGCATTTTTTGAAAAAATTTTAAAGTTGAATTGAGACAAACTTTTCTATTTTGTTTTAGCTCTTAAACTTACGGAAAATAAAATTCCTAAATTTTTTTTTTGTTGATTTTAAAAAAACTTTTAAATTCAGTTAAAACATAAGGGAATAAGGGCGCATTTGGTGTAATTCGGAGCTACTAAGGGAAACTTGATAAATTAAGGGTTGCAATAGTAAAATCTTTCGGATAACTATTCAGACGCCCAAGTGCGGATTTATTGGGTTGGAGCGGCTGAATAGTTACGATAGCTCATGCGTAACAGGAGTTATAAATAAAGGACTGGAATTAGGTGATGTTTTCCGGTAAAATTGACTGTAGTTACTAGTTGCTGTGCGGCTTTATTTGGGTTGAGCAACTGAATCGTTATAGGGTTTTATAAATCAATCTCTCCCCAAAATGTGAAAGAAGCAGGAAAACTGATGATTGTTCGTTTATTAAAAACATTATTCTGTTGCGGGGTTTGCGTTGTGTTTCTTTCGCTTCACGCATTCTCGCAAACCTCTGAAATGCCGACGGATGTGGATTCTCTGGCGGCAAAGTATTTCGGAACGGATAAACCGATTGTCGGCGGAGTAATTGGAATCGTCGATGGCAAAAAATGCTATGCCAAAGGTTATGGCTTGGTATCGCTTGAAAAAACTGATGTTCCCGACGTCGATACGATTTATGAAATCGCGTCGATGTCGAAAGTTTTCACGGGCGTTTTATTGGGTGAAATGGTAGCTCGCGGGGAATTAGCGATCGATGATCCGCTTGAGAAATTCTATCCGAAAGAGACGTCTCTTCCTAATTTTCACGGCAACAAAATTACGCTCAAACATCTCGCGTCGCATTGTTCCGGCATTCCGCGATTGCCGACTGATTTTTGGGAAACGGCAAATCAAACTCCCGACAATCCTTATCTTTGTTATTCCGCGGAAAAAATCGTGCGGTTTCTCAACGATTATCAACTGACCGCCGCGCCGGGAACTCGGTACGAATACAGTAATCTCGGAATGTCAATTGTCGGCGTAACTTTGGAACGAATGACCGGAAAGAGTTACGAAACGCTCGTTCAAGAACGAATTGCTCAACCGTTGGAAATGAAAAACATCGCGGTTACTTTGACCGACAACATGCGTCAAAAACTTGCGCCGCCGTACAATGCCGAAAAAAAACGTGTTTCCAACTGGGACATGACAGGATTCGCCGCAGGTGGAGGATTGCGGACTTCGATGCGTGACTTGATCAAATTTGCTCAAGCCAACGCTCTTATGTTGGATTCCTTTTCGGAATTTGCGAGTCAGCCGAAACATCCGCTTATTCGCGGGATTTCCAAAGCGGCGGAATGGCAATTTGAAGACGTTTCACACAACCGCCGTGTCGGTTTGGGATGGCATATTGAACCGTCCGGCGTTTTAATGCACAACGGACAAACAGGCGGTTATCATAGTTTTATTCTTGTCGATCCGAAATCGCACCGTGCGGTTATCCTGTTGACCAACACGGCAACCGAAACAGTGGACGCTTTGGGATACGAGATTTTCAAAACTAAATAAATCGCTCATGTTACGCATGAACGATTAACATTCAGGAAACGAAGAAACCATTTTTCAGCCCTGAAAGAGCGTCAGCCAAATATACTAAAACTACTTTAGATTGATGTTTCTCACAAAGGCACGGAGGCACAAAGGAAAAGGAGTTGTTTTTTAGAATCACTTGGTGTTCTTGGTTGCTTTGTGAGAAACAAATTTTAAAATGTGATGAGGATAAATCCGCACAGGGTAGCTGAATAGTTCCAAATCATTTTAGAGCATTGGATGGCAAAAACGAAGTTTCAACCATCATTTATAATTTTTCAAAACATTCATCATTGCCGAACGGTTTTTATAAATTTGCCGAAAATTTGCTACCATTTCTGTAACTACCGAATTGCCGTTAGGCATTTGTTGCATTTTTTTCAGTTGTTTGCTAATATATTCATAATGCTCTCGCCCTAAATTATTTTTCGCGTATTCATTGATCGCTTTGCGATATAACTGAAGCGTTTTATCGGGAAACTGTTTGGAAAATACCGTGTAGTATTCCTCCATTGCTTCCGTTGAAAGATGTTTTTCTAAATATTCAATCAATCTCTCCGGTAATTTTTCAGCAACAAATAAATCGGCGATAGATTTTTGGAATCCTGCTTTATTGGTATAAGAATAATTACGAGAATCTTTCTCGTAGCGCTTAATGAGACGTTCAATTTCCTCTTGCCATTCTTTTGGCGTAAAGGTCGATTTGTAAATCGCATAATAATCGGGCGTAAAGTAACTTTTGATAAACTCGTAAGCAGTCGCTCGAATCACGGGAATATCCTGTTCTTTTCGAGCAATATCCAAAATATACTCGTTCCAGTATTGTTGATGAGCGGACGGTTTGTTCTTCAAAAAATCCGCAATTAATGTTTTGGCTTCGGCATATTTTTTTCGGGCAATTCGTTTTTTTACCGCTTCTTGGCAAAAGTCTTCAATTTGCAAATTTGTCTCGATAATTTCTTCCGCTTTTTTCTGTTGCTTGATATTTTTATAGAAATCAATTTTTCGTTGCAATATTTTTTTCGCTGCGTAAGAAGATTTATCCGACACGTCCTTTAGCAGATCGTCTTGCTGTGCAAGAAACTCATCGCAATCATTTTGAGAAGCGACAACTACCATCAAGTCGTTCAAACAATCCGACATCTCCGCTTTTTGATAAATGGTTTTCTCTATTTTCGATTTGCAATAATCATACAAATCCTTGTTGAATATCTCTGTTTTTTTAACAACTTCGTGCAGTATTTCAAACGGACCTTGGTTATAATTATCAATAAAATACTCTATTTCGTAGTTGGATTTATTAAACCATTTTGCAAACTCTTCAAGGCACGCTTTAGCAATCAAAACCGCATCTTCGTGTTTTTCTTCTTTGAGACATGTATGCGCTTTTTCCAGCCAGTCATCCAACGGTCCAATGTCCCAGCCGTCCTCAGAGTAGTCATCTTCATAAATTTTGTAAAATTTTAACGCTTTGCCTATAATATCCGCGTAAGGATTTTCATGCTCTTTTCGCATTTTATGAGAAAATTCCAAAATAATCGCATTCGCCAGTTCCGCATTGTACTTACTATATTGAACGATAAATTTACGCAGTTCATTGAAAGAAATCTTTTTCAGAATTTGCGTTACCGTCAACGCATTCTCATGTTTTTCGTGTTCATTTTTTTTCTTATACTCGGCAATCTCCGCCTCTACATAAGCAATATGCTTACAAGGAGAATAATCGCTCGGACAGGAACAAGAGAAATCTTTTCTGTTTCCTTCTTCGTCCAACGATATTTTAATTGTATAAACGCCGTAATTGCCCTGATATTTTGCACGCCATTGATTTTCAGCGATTTCTTTTAATTCAATAAAGTTATTCATAGTAGTTGTTCAAATAAGTTAATTGGAGGTTGTTTTGTTGGAAATTGGATACAAATGTCGTGTTCAAAACAATTGTCATCTATTTCTCCCGCTTGACCATTCGTTTTTTAAGACAGTGTTCATGGTTTATCATGTCCTCAAAGTCTCTCGTGTCCTTAACGTTTCTTTTTAAGGAGAACCGAATTTTAAAGTGCGAGAAGTATAACAATAACATCACTCAAAATTATATCCACGAATGCCACGAACTTCAAGGCATGGCATAAACATTTCTGATTATTTCGTTTCTGATAAGATAATAACTCATGTTACGCATGAGCTATCGTACCTATTCAGCCGATCCAACCCAATAAATCCGCAATTGGCGTCTGAATAGTTACAACAAATCAACGAACAGTGACTTAATAGACCTTTTCTCTAACCCTATCAATAGAGCGAACACTATTCAAAAACAGTTATTTTTGTATTTACCTGTTTTATCTAAACGACCTGATATGAAGTTAGAGAAAAGGTCTAATGTAAAACACTTATTTGCGCAACATGAGATAATATAAGTTTGAAAGCATAATAGGCAACGATGATGAAACAGGAATATCCAAAATCACCGCAGTAAATCCAAAGTAAGCGATGAGTCAAATTTGTATATTTCTCCCACTTAAACAATTCATTTTTATTTTTTAAGGTTATTTTTCGTTCATCATGTTCCCAAAGTCCCTTTTTGTTCTGAACGTCCCTTTTTGAAGTGTAAAAAATATTTCAACTATTTCAAGAAAAGTCTCTTAAATTCCAACAATCCGTATTGACAGATTTAATTTATTTGTACATAATGTTATTTACTTAAAAGGTAAAATCACTGTGATTTTTGTCTTTGAACTGTTTCAAAAACTTAAAAGTAAGGAGTTTCAGCGATGAAAAAATTGAACAAAGCGTTTGATTTTCTTGGATTGTGTCAAAATGTATCGGGGGGGGGGGGTGCGTAATATGGTTAGCAAGCCATGTTTTACGTGCGATTTCACTCTTTTTTGCCCGTATTATTGTGAGCATTTCTGCCCGATTTGGAAAACAATCTTCTGAGAGTTTCTAAAAACCGTATTAATTTACGAATTTTATTTTTTGGGGTTATTTTCGTTTTAATTTTCGAGCAATTGGTTTAGAATTTTGCATTCAGCATTGATTTTATGCTGAATTATTTGGAATTTTGCGCAGTATCCCCTTGA
>JAIRYX010000210.1 GCA_031267635.1 Planctomycetaceae bacterium | reverse complement strand
CGGATCAAACAGACTTGAATAATATGTTAGGAGCAACTTACCTAATGAGAGCATGTCTTTATGCTGTAGTAAAAAATATTGCCAATGCAAGAACGGATATGAAAAAAGCTGATACTTTTATAAAAATGCCTGGTAGTTTTCTGGAAATATTCAATGCCATACCCGCTCTTTTTTACAAAAAACTCGATAAGATGGAACAATCACCGAATTCAATTTCATTGTTCGTTGGAAAAAAACAATCATTTGGTCATATTGTTATTACAAACAATATTATAAATACCTGTCCAGAGGTTGCTTTTAAGTGGGATGAAAATTTACTAGATATTCAAGAAGTTTTTTTTAATTGGGGATTCCCAATTAAGTTAGGTGAAAAATTACCATATATCCCGTCTTTGGAAAAAATTGATATTCCTCTATTTGTTCCTCCTACTCAGACTCCTTCATTACCTGTTGCTCCTATTACACCGTAATTTGAGATACCAGTAATCGTTCATTAAGTGATATAGGGAAATACTTAAGGACAGACCATGTACCAGCGAAAATGGCACACCAATTGGCAAAAAAATATACACATCCAGTACAACACCGTCACGGGTAACATGGAAATCGTTGTTGATCCCAAAGGGACGCAAACGAAATCGTTGACCAACGCGATGAGGCAAACGGTGTTTACCGTGCAGAACTTCACGAGTTTCACAAGTCTCTCCTCGCCCGGCAATACGGCGGCGGATAAGGACGTCGCAACAGCTTACACATACAACGGGCTGGGAAATCTCGAAACGTTGACCGCAGTCAACCCGATGACCGGCAACCAGATCACACGCTATCTTTATGAAGACCCGATCAACGCCTCGCTGGAAACCTCGGCTATCTATCCCGATTCGAGCGACACAAGTGCGTCGGGAACTGATCAGGTCAAAACCGCGTACTACCTGGATGGGAGCGTGAAAAACCGAACCGACCAAAACGGCACCGTCCATACCTACGCCTACGACGCTCAGCGTCGTGAAATCGCCGACGAAGTGACCACGCTCGGTAGCGGCGTCGACGGCGCCGTTCGCAAAATCACGAAAACTTACAACAGCTTCGGTGCCCTCGAAACAATCAGTTCGCTGGACGCTTCCGGTAATGTCGTCAACCAGAACCGGTATGAGTATGATACAAATCAGAATTTGTTCAAGCTGTATTCCAATCCGTCGGGTGCCGTCAATATCGCTTCAACGCCGTATATTGAATATACTTACGATACAACCAAAAATCTACGACCAACCTCCATGACCTATCCCAGCGGTACGACCGTCAATTACGCCTACGGAACTTCCGGCGGGATTGATGATCTCGCTTCCCGGCCAGTGACAATAGCCAACGGCAGTACGACGCTTGCAACTTACCAATACACCGGCTCCGGCAAACCGATGAAAACGACCTATAATCAACCGAACATCTCGCTGGCTTATGCGAACGGTAGTCTTGATCGTTTCGGCAGAATTATCGACCATGCCTGGAAAAACTCCGGCGGTACTTCTCTGGTACAAATCAAGCACGGTTACGATTACGCCGGAAACCGGACATATTGTGAAGACGTCGCCGCAACAAACGCGGGAAAAACGTTTGATGAATTATACGCCTACGACGGCGTGAATCAGGTGACCGATATGCAGCGTGGAACACTTGGCGCGAACAAAACAAGCATTGCCTCCGGCAAGAGTTATCAGGATAATTTTGCCTTCGACAAAACAGGGAACTTTGCAACCTACAAGCAAGATGCCAACGGCGACGGAACGTTTGACGTAAATCAAAGCCGCGTTCATAACAAGGTGAATGAGATTACGTCAATCGCCGGTTCAACTTTGTATATTGCCAGCGATAAAAACGGTAACATGACAAAGATTCCAAAATCGGACAACTGGTCTGCCGCTTACGATTTGGTTTATGATGCGTGGAATCGGCTTGTCACCGTAAAAAGCGGTTCAACCATTGTTGCAACATACTTTTACGATGGAATGAACCGTCGAGTTAAAAAAATTGTCGGAAGCGAAACCAGATTGTTTTACTTTAATCAACAATGGCAATGTGTTGAGGAATATGTTGGAAGCACCTGCGATATGCGTTATATTTGGGGATTGCGCTATGTGGATGATCTCGTCACCTATCGAAACGGTTCAACGGATTATCACGTTCTTCAAGATACTAACTGGAATGTCGTTGGATTGACAAACGCCTCCGGCGTTGTTCAGGAACGTTACACTTATTCGTCGTTCGGTAAACTCAAAAACTCAATGTCTTCGATGCTTCGTTTGTGCCGAAATCAGTTTCAACGTTTAATTTGACACGTTCGTTTACGGGACAAGTTTACGATGTCGAAACGGGGTTGATGTTATATCGGAATAGGGTGTATCACCCGACCTTGGGAAGATTTATACAGAGGGATCCGATTGAGTATGAAGCAGGCGATGTGAATTTGATGAGATATGTGAGAAATATATCGACATCGCTAATAGATACTTTGGGAATGCAAATAATACTTGGTCTTCCGCCTGTATCGTTAGGAGTGGAGCCAGTCATGTTATCTCCCCGACCGATTGTTGCGCCTCGCCCGATTGTTACACCTCGCCCTGGATATTGGAATCCAGAACCAATAGCGAGACCACATCCCATGTTTCCTAACCCTCCAACTTCCACTTGGCCAAAACCTATTATAAGACCGATTCCTCCTCCATCAAACGGGGTTACTCCTAAACCAACGCCTGTTATTCCTGATCCGTTTCCACCGATACCTGTTCCAAATCCAGATACAATTCCATCTCCCGGTGGAAAGCAGAATCCTCCGTCTCCGCCAGATAATGACTGTCCTGACGTAGATGAGAATGATTGTTCTAAACAGCGCAAGTGGGAACTCAACCAGCCGATAAAAGCATATTGCGATGGTCAAGGAAGTGCAAGAACTTGTACTCGGAATATGTCTTATGCTGAATTAGTAAAAAACAAAAATCTTTTTAAGGCATGTGTGGAAGCGAGACAAAAAGTTATTGACGAATGTTACAAAGGAATAGGCGATGCAAATCATCGAGGACAAATAAAAAATAAAATGATTGGTCTCCAAAAATGTCAAAATTTTATTGATCAATACATTAGAGATAATCTGCCCTAATGGCAAATCCTTTAATTAATATTGATTTTTTGTAACTATTCAGTCGCCTTGCTGCCTACTACTCATTACATGAAATTCGTCTTTTTTAGATAGAATAACAGGATTGTCAGGATTTTATTTTATCCTGTATTTTCTGCTAATCCTACCCCCAAACAAAATGACTGAATAGTTACGATTTTTTAATATAGAAAATACCGTAGTTTCACGCTTTAAGCACCAAATAATAATTAGTGGACTTACCACTAGTTGTTGATGTAATTATTATAGACAATAAAAAGTATTGATAAATTCTTAAACCTTTGCAATAATAGATAGCACAGTAGTACGTAATACGATTGTGCTATCCAAACATTTATCAAAAAATAAACCATTCAATGTATTTGTATAAATAGAGAAAAATAAATTATGAAACAAAAAAAATTTTCTACAAAGGATTCATTCCTGAAAGACAGTCTATTCTTAATCCAGCAAATTGAAGAGGCATTCAAGAATGTTTATCTTCCTCCTCTTGAAAAAATTGGTGAAAACTTATGGGAATATGATATGGAAATTATCATTGCGGAGTATTGGAATTATCATGATGACTGGAAGAAAATTTCCATGGAAGTATTAGGAACTGGAGATGAGTTACCGCTTTTTTCAAAAGAAGCATATCCGTTTTTCCTTGCAGCATATATGACAAGTACAATAAAAAGATTTTATGAGGATAACACGATGTTAATGTACTTAATTTATGATTTGACTTGGCCAGTAGGAGAGAAAGAATTTTTTGATAGTCACAAAGAAAAAGAAAGTCTATTAACAAATAAGCAAAGATTTGCCACTAAATGTTTTTTGGAATTTGTTAAAAGATACACTGACGATGATGAATTTTATTCTTTAGCGGAAAAAACATTGGCTTCAGGAATTTATGACAATTATGGGAAAAACACTCTTGTCCAATGATTGTTCTATCTTTGAGAAATGAATAGCGAAACACTTAAACTGAGGTCATGTCCTATAATGGATATCAAAATGAATAAATTTATCTATAAAGCGTACCAAGATGCAAATGATTTTTTAGATTTTTTTGGGGACCATTACTATCCAGAAAAATTTGGAAAATTACCATCTAA
>JAIRYX010000142.1 GCA_031267635.1 Planctomycetaceae bacterium | reverse complement strand
TTTACATAGGTATCTCTGTTTGCCATTGCTGCTGGTTCCATTTTTACCGACATCTGCACTTCCGCAAAACGGACATTTGAGTGTAATTAAAGTCATACTAAATACTCCTCGCTGGATTGTATAGAGGAATAATTATAATAAAATAGTAGGAAATGTTAAGGGATTTGACTGTGCAATAATTTTAGAACATGACCGAATTTTCAAAGGCGAGGACGATAGTCGCTCATTTTTGCATTACCTTACAATTTTCACGCTGGAGCCGACAACAAGCATGTCGTAAACTTCGGCGACGTCTTTTTCGCGGAGTCCGAACACGCCGGCTGATTTTCGAGTTGTTCCGATATTTTCCGGCAAATTGGTTCCGTGAATGCCAAGCGTACCGCTTTCTTTCGATAGCTGAATCCAGCGGCTTCCCAGCGGATTCGACGGATCGCCCGGCGGAATATTTCCCAAACCCGACGCTAATTCAAATACCGGATTCACCACTTTGTCCTGAACAATAAACTCTCCCGTTTGTCCGGCATAATTGGAACCAATCGTCAACGGAAATCGGCAAGCATATTTTCCCCGCAAAATCACAACCATTTCATGTTGTTCGGGATAAATTCGCGCATCAAGCGGTCCGCGAATCACTTTCAATTGTGTCCCTGCGGCGGCGTTTGTGTTTTCGGGAATCCCATTGAGTTTTCGCAAAAGTTGCGGCGTAATTCGATATTGCGTCGCTATTGTTTCCACAGTATCGCTCTCTTTGACAGTGTAAGGCGGTTCCAGTAAGTTACTTCGTCTTGAAAAAATTAAGCCGCCCGCAAGTTGGTCGAGATGCTTTGCCACATATTGACGCTCTTCCGAACTCATTTCTTCCGTAAAATACATACTGCTTAATTGCGAATACGCATTGTCAATATCGTTCTGCCGCAATAATTGTCCGATTTGTTCCACTTTGGTAACGATTTCCGGCGCAATCTCCCCCGAATCGGTGATTGGTAACGGAACGACAGCATTTGCCGATGCCGATATTGTGGAAACAGTTTGCGCAGACAGCGGCAACTGCGCCGCCGTAACGGATTGCTGTAGCGGCGTTATTTTTTCATCTGCTCCGGCTGTATTTACGGTCGAATCCTCCGGATGAGGAGGACTTGTTATTGCCGTAAGATTGATCGGATTTTCTTGCACGGGCGGTAACGACACAACCGCCAACTGCGGAGTAAATGTCGGTGGCTGAACCGGCGCGGTACTGGCGTTGGTTTCTACCGGCGGCAATGGACGAACCGTTTCGTGCGTTGCCATTCGCGGTTGATAAACATTCGTTTCCTGAATGCACGGCATCATATTTTTATTTCCGGCGGGGTTGATCGGCGTAATCAATACAGGATCGTTTTGGTGTGACGGCGTTGTGTTAATCTCGTTGGGACGTTGTGCTAAAACCTCAAACGTGTATGGTGATTGCTGTGTCGTTGGCTCGACAACCGATGGCGTGTCTTGCAGTTTATTTGCCGATATTTCTGTTACGGAATTGGCGGAATTCGTGTCGGATGTTACCGACGGTTGATTTGGATTTTGCGGTTGCAGGTTTGGCGGCTGGTGTTCCGGCGATACAGTCGTGGGAGACGGCAAAACAAGAGTCGGCGTTAGCTCCGACGGCTGTGCTGTTGTAGTGATTGACGAGGCATCGGTAGAAAACATAGGCGGAATTGCCGACGGATTCGCGAAAGCGGAGTTGGCGGAATCCAATGCTGTTGTTGAAATTCCCGGCAAATTCTGCGGATTGGTATTCGCCATTGACTCAGGGTTTTTATAATTGGTCGTCGAATTATTTCTATCAAATTGCGTATTGGGTAAATCCCTATTATTTTGAAATGATGGGTGAAGGTCGTAAGAAAAAGGCGGGGGATTTTGATTCGTTACTTGCCGTTCTTGCGTCAAAAGGTTTTCTGACGGATTCGGCTGTGCGTTAATCGTTTCATCAGGCGTGTTGTTCGGATTCGTCTGGAACATATTCGGAAATACCGATAACGGTTTCTCTTGTTGCTGAGAAACATTGGTAGAAGCCGCTGAATCTACAGTGTTTGTAGTAAAAGGTTGGTTTGGCGGAAATATTGAAACATCAGGAAAGTTTCCGGTAGCAGATTCCGATGAAACGATTGTTGTAGGGGAATTTGACGTATCCGCTGAAATTGAACTTGTCGGATTTTGCAAAAACGATGGCAGTTCGGAAGATGGATTTGCAGAACCGTTTTGCAAATGGCTCGATGGATTACCGAGATTCTCGCTTTTCAAAAGCGAAGAGTTTCCGCTATCCGGCGAATTGGGATCGGTTTCAAACCCAAAATCTTTCATATTTTGTAGGAACCCCTCCGAAAACTGTTGTTTCGGGCGGTATTGTTCATACAACTGGTATCCGCCATAAAGTGCAAAAAGGCAGATAATGAGAGCTAATAAATAGCGCAAGTATTTCATATTCGGTCTCAAGGTCAAAACGTTACTTCGATGAGAAAGATACTCGTTGGAGAATATAAAATTTCTGAAAACGAAACTAGAGCAATTTGAAAAAATTTTGAAAATTCCATAGAATTGCAAATTTCATAAAGTAAACCGAACAGTAACTATTACAAAGTTACGCAATTTCACTTGGCATTTTTCAACGTAAGAGACCTAATAAATTTGACATTTTTCACATTAGGGGAATTGAGGAACTTCGTATTATTCAGTCGCCCAGCCAAATATACTAAAACTACTTTAAATTTATGTTTTCTCACAACGGCACGGAGGCACAAAGAATTTATTTTTTAGAATCACTCGGTGTTTTTAGTGTCTTTGTGAGAAAACATAAATTTAAAGTAGTTTTAGTATATTTGGCTGGGCGACTGAATAGTTACACCGAACAGCACAATCACGCAAAATAAAGAACATGCAATCAAATTTTCAAAAAAAACATGTTTTTTGTTCTTATAAGCCCGAAGGGATTAACTTACGAAAAAACGGGAAATTTCCGAAAAAAACTATCGACTTGTCCGCTTTTTAGTGTATCCTAAAGGATAATGATTCTTTTAAAAACAATTTAAGAAAATTCAGGAAGAAAATAAGATGCTATTAAAATTTGTCGGAAAAATTGTTGTTTCATTGCTATTTTTACTGTTGTTCCTTGTTGCGTCGGTGCGAAATGATGCATTTGCGCAATGGGTGGTTGGAGAGTGGAACGAATCTCCTGAATATGTTATGCCCTATGCGACTTATCCTGCTTATCCTGCCTATTCAGGTGGTTATTCGTTTTATGCGCGGCGACCTTTTTGCGGATTCTTTGCCGGTGTGGCGAACGATGTTTCGCGAGTGACTCATTTTCTATTGTGTCCGTTTTGTCGGCATTACCCATGCTCTTGCAACGTTTCGGTGGTTGCCCCGTGTTTTCCATCATACGATATTTGTAATGCGTGCGGCGAAACGGTAAGCGATTGCGGTTGCCATGACGGAATCGCAGGAATGGAATATTACAAGCCGCCAATGTCACAAGCTTTTGGTGCGCCAAGTGTTACAGGGTTCGGGCGAGTAACGACGATTGCGCCGCAGCCGACATTTGCGTCGCCCACTCCAGCGCAACCGTTGACAACTCAACCTCAACGCTCGATGTCAGGGCAAAGTCCGCTGTCAACTATTGGCGGCTCTCCATTTAGCCAAACACATCAATCAATACAACCGGAATATACTAATTCGCCCTCGACAACAATTCCGCACACGAGTCTCCACAGCGATTTCGAAGGTTACTCGACAGCACCACCTGCAGCGAATTCGAGTGTGCCGCCGGAAACGGACAATTCTTTTTTCAATCGAGGAATACCGCAACCTGCCGAACAGCCGGGTGTTCCCGAAAGCCTTCCGAATATGGTCAATCCGTCAGTGCCGGAGTTGCCAATTGAAAATCCTTCAAATGAACAACCAACAACTATACCTGGAACAACATCACACCCGCTCAACCGTACAACAACAGACGCCAATCATTTGCCGATGCCGGTGGGAATCCCGCATAACAATAATTTGCAACCGTCGCGTGGTGAATCGACCAATCGTGCCAACCCTTTACGGCTTGATCTTAATTCCGGTTCAATTTCGCTGGTTGTGCCGGAAAATTCTCAAGTTTACATTAACGGTTATGAAACGAAAATGCAAGGAACGAAAAGAACCTACATCGTGAATAATCTCGACACAGGGAAGCAATACAATTATGATATTCATGTTGTTGCAGAAGTGAACGGACAACTCATTGAAAAGAACCGTCGAATTTCTTTGGTGGGCGGACAACTGAACTCGGTAGCTTACGACTGGTTTGTTCCAACAGACGAAAGCGTGCATATTGCCGCGCGACCTGTCCATTGACATACATTCCATGGTAAGAAATTGCCATTTTATTCGTTGCTGAACTCCTAATTATTCCTGGAGTTTTGGCGACGAAATAAAATTACAGTTTCTCGCCGTGAGAAGGTATAAAAAAGATCTGTGTCATCTGCGGATGAAGAAAATTCCCGGATTATGTGTTTTACCGCGTATTTAGCAATCTTGTATTGCTATTTTGTTCAGCATTTATTCCCTTTCCCAAAATGTGAAATAAGCAGACATGCGTTACAACTGAAAAAACTCTATCATCGCCTTTTTCGGTTGCTGTGTTCGACGATAAAAACCGAGATTTTCGAGCGATTGATACACTTCTTCGAGCGTTTTTTCCCCAAAATTGGAAATACTAAGCAAATCATCCGGCGAACAGTGAAGCAGATTTTCGACGGTAAAAATTCCTTGTTCCTCAAGGCAATTTGTTGTTCTTACAGACAATCCGATTTCAGACGTATTCAATTTCAATTTTCGCTGGCGGTCTTTTTCGATAAGATCTTGTTTATTCATCGGAATCCTTGTGCCCATAAATTCCCTCCACAGAAAAGATAAAATGGCTGTAACCAAAATAGAAACTTTGCCCAGACGCATGGCAAATTTATCCGCAAAATTCACCAAATACACGGATTAAGACGATTATATCTCGTTTTAAAAATCCCCGCAAGAGGAAAATTTCACGTGAAAAAAATTTTTCCAAACCTTTGCCGTTGGAAAATGAAACAAAAAACATATTTCCGCTTGAATCTGATTGCGGGTGATGTAAAATCAAAAAGAGTATGTTAAAGCAACAAGTTTCAATGAAAAAAGGAAGGGCAACAGCGGCTTTTGCGACTGAATAATGACAAATTCCTTTTAAAAGTTTTCATGTTTCGATACCTTTTACCTTTTATCTTTCTTAATGCGCAACTATCAAGCATTGATTGACGACATTCGCAGCACGTTTGCGACGGACGAATCCATTTCGCCCGATTTTTACCGCTCGCTTGCCGGAGAGTATGCCGTCGCGTGTAACAAGATGACGCAACGGCTCAAGTCGTGCGTTTCTTATCTTCATGCCGGAAACGCCGCCGAAACGGTGCGGCTGGCGGAGACCGAGCCGAATTTGTTCGACATTTATAACCTGCTTGATTTCCCTGAGCGCGAGGAATGGCGGCAAGTGTTGGATGCGTTCGGCTTTCAACTTCCGCCGTTTCCGAGTGAATTGGCGCGGCAACTTGACGACGCTTATACGCAGACGGCGTCGTTAGAGCCGCTTCTCAAAAAATATCGCGTTTTTGCGATTCAGCGTGCGCCGTTGGGAGAGCGGCTTATGGCGTTACGGTCGATGACGGCGATTGACCCGACGAATACCGGTTGGCTCAAAGACCAAGAACTTTTCGAGCAGGAACGACTCAAGACGCTGGATACGGAAGTGGAGGAAGCGGTTGCGTCCGGGAATCTGAACGCGATGCGGGCGCTGCAAAAAGAACTGTCGCAGCAATGGAGCGTGCCGATTCCCAATGATCTCAAAGATAAATTGAGCGTCGCGTTTCGCGGAATGTATTTTCAGTCGGTAACGCATCGGCTGAAACAATTAGTCGAAGAGCTTTTGCAGACGTACGACGATCAGAACGCGGATCGCGGTCTGTCGCTTCTGAACGAATTGCAGGAAACGATTCGCGAGTCGGGAATGGCGGTGCCGATTGAGATTTCCGACCGCGCGGAACCGGCGGTGCGGTGGCTCGACGAAGAAAAGAAACGGCGGAAAATTGCGGCAAAATACAACGCGGCGTTGGAAGAACTCAAAGAAGAATTGCAACAGGAAACTTCGGCGGATGAACTTTTGCGACTGCATAACGCGCTGACGATTGCCGCGCAGGAAGCGGATGCGGAAATTCCCGCCGCCCTGGAAGAATTGTACGACGACGCTTGGCAAAATCAGAAACGTAAAAACAAGCGGCGTTTTCACATGCGAGTTGCCGGAGTTGCGGTTGGCGTAATTGCGGTATTGGCGTTGACCGTTTGGATTCTTCATGCCCAAAACGAAAACCATCGCCAAGCGGTTACGCTTTCCGCAATCAATCAATTTCTCAACGCGGCAACTCCCGACGGCGCGGAACAATTTTTGCAGGAACTAGAAACAAAAAATAAAAAGTTACTTCAAAGTCCGCTGATTGCGGAATCTTACGGTAAACTGCGTGAAAAAATCGACGCGGATAAAAAACGCCATGAACAATTTTTAGAACGATTTGAAGCGGCAAAAAAATCGACCGCCGAAGGAACAACGCTTGATGCGACGGCGTTTGAACAAGCGGAAAAGTCGGCAAAACGAAACGATGAAGAAGAATTGCTCGCGTCGATTCGTCCGCGTTTTGAAAAACGTCTTGTCGATGAACAGCAGAAAAAAGACGCGGAGTTTGAAACGAAATTAACGGAACTTTCGCGGCGGACGGCAACCGTGTTGAACGATCCGAATCTATCGCTCCGTGATTGGCAAAACGATTTGCAAAAGATCGCCGATGACTTTGAACGGTTGATACGCACGCCGGAAATTACCGGCTCGTACATGCAGCGAGCGAAAAAAGCCGCCGCCGATTTCTCGCAAACGAGAAAGAATTTGGAAGCGGAACAAAAACGGCGGGACGAATTCCAAATATTAACCGCAAAGATCGGCGACGCTCAAGAGTTTGTGCAAGCGTTGAAAGCGTATGCGGAGAAATCTCCGCGGCAGCCGGAATCGGCGGATTTTCTCGCTGTGACGCAAACGGCGGACGGCTGGAAAGCGTTGCTGCACGCGAACGAGTTTCGGCAACTACTGGCGAATGTGCGTTCTCACGCGCCGCAGGAAAAAGACGCGGCGGACGCGGCAAAAGCGGCGGCGCTTTATGATACGCAATTCGCAAAAATACGCGGCTTCGTTTCGCCTGATTTTAAAGAATACGCCATGCCCTATCTTCAGACGGCTAAGTATCGCACAGCCGACCCGTTGGCGGACGAAAAGCCGCTCGAAACGGTTTTGAAAACGTTCCGCGAGCTTGCGCAACGGGAAGTGTGGACGATTGTCAACGAGTCGCCGACGGGGGCGTGGTATTATCTCACGGAGGAGCCGAAACCGCCGCGCACCTTTTATCCTTATATAACAGACATAAAAGCCGCTCCCAAGACCAAACGTTTTGATCCGTCGTATTTTAAGAACCTGCCGAAAGTTAATCCCTACAAATTCTCGCAAGAATCGACTCGGCTTCTCGAAAAAATCACGCCGGAAAATTGGTCGGACACGTGTTATAGGATTGTGCAAACGCTGAATCAGGCGGATGGAATCGATCCGATTCTCAAGGCGGTTCTGCTGAAAAGAATGATTGAAACTTTTGCGAAATGCGATCCGGTTTTTGCTGATCGATTCAAAAAAATCGCGGACGACTTGAAAGACGTGCCGGATTTTGACGGCATGCCGAATTGGATGGACGGCGAAAAAATCATCAGCGATCCGCTTCATCGTAAATGCGGCAATCTATTAACTCGCATGTCTTTTCCAACGTCGGAAGAAATACAAGCTGCCCATCGCCGCGTCAACGAGCAGTTGGACGTGTCGTTTCCGCAATACCGATGGATTGGTTATCTTTTGAAGAAAAACGACCGATGGGAAATGGTCGCGGGAACCGCCGAGCCCGCGTCCGACGCGGAGCAAAGCAACATGCCGGCGGCAGGAACGCTTTGCGTCGTTCATCCGACCCAAAACGACGCGGCGTTTCAATATGAAATTCTCCCTTGCGGCAAATGGGACGCCGGCAAAAACGCAACGCTCGATTTACCGAAACAATTTCCCGCAAAACAAGGCGAACCGGTTTTTGTCAAGTTTTGAAATGATGAGAGGGACAATTGGAACTCTAATAACAATTGAGACAGGGCGAGATGCTTGAAAGAGTTTCCAAAATCAGAAAAATGAGTCCCCAAAGTCCCTGTTGTCTCTCGTGTCCCTTTTGTTCCTTACCCGAAAACTTTTCGGAAATCCCCCAGCAATTTCGGATGACAATCCGACGATTTTGAATTATCATTCAATAACTTCGGATTGTCATCCGGCGGCTCTGTCGCCAGCGACGGCGGCTCTGTCGCCAGCGACGGCGGCTCTGTCGCCAGCGACGGCGGCTCTGTCGCCTGCGACGGCGGCTCTGTCGCCTGCGACGACGGCTCTGTCGCCAGCGACGGAACCTTCGGCGGCTCTGAATTATAACCCGGACGCTTTGGCTTAAACAACGAAGTCGTCGAAATAAATTGCCGGAAATTCCCAATAAGTCGGAAAATATTCCCCAACAGCCGTCACAGGCACGGAAGAGAGTATATTTTTTTCTTCAATTCTGCTAGAATGAACTCTTCAGATAACGGTAAAGCTGCAACAACCGAAATCTTATTAACGAAATGAGAAACAAGAATGAAAAAAAACTTCCTTATGATTACCGTTTGGTGTTTGGCGGTTTACGCAAACATAGCGGCGGCTCAACAATCGGGGCAACCGGACGCGCGTCCGAACATTATTCTTATTATGTCCGACGACATGGGATATTCCGATCTCGGCTGTTACGGCGGCGAGATTGCGACGCCGAATCTCGATTCTCTTGCAGGCGGCGGAGTGCGGTTTACGCAGTTTTATAACACCGCGCGGTGTTGCCCGACTCGCGCGTCGCTGTTGACCGGTCTGCATCCGCATCAGGCGGGTATGGGACACATGACCGGTACGAATCATCGGCTGACCGGTTATCGCGGCGATCTCAATCGGAACTGTGTGACCATCGCCGAAGCGTTAAAGTCTTCAACAAATTATCGGGCTTATTGCGTCGGGAAATGGCATGTTGCCGATCAAACTCAAGCGAACGGCTCGAAACACAACTGGCCCCTTCAACGCGGTTTCGACCGCTATTACGGTATCGTCGGCGGTATGGCGAATTATTTCGATCCGCACACGCTTGTTCGCGACAATACGGCGGTTTCGCCGTTCAACGACCCGGAGTATCAGCCGGAAGAACAATACTATCTGACGCACGCAATCCGCGATAACGCGGTAAAGTTCATCAAAGAGCATCAAGAGAAAACGCCGCAGCAACCGTTCTTTATGTACGTCGCTTTCACCGCCGCCCATTGGCCCATGCAAGCGCCGGAGGAATCCGTCGCTCAATACAAAGGTAAATATGACGCCGGTTACACGGCGGTTCGCGAAGCGCGTTACGCCAAACAAAAAGAACTCGGTTTGATTCCCGACCAATGGGAACTTTCCCCTCAAGCGGAAGATTGGAACGCAGTCGCCGACAAAGCGTGGGAAGCTCGGTGTATGGAAGTTTACGCCGCGATGATTACTGAGCTGGACAAAGGAATCGGGAAAATTACCGAGTCGCTCAAAGAAACCGGACAATATGAAAACACGGTGATTCTGTTTCTGCAAGACAACGGCGCGTGTGCGGAAACTATCGGACGCACGGAAAAGGATGCTCCTGTCAATCGTCCTGAAAAGCCGCAGTTTGAGCCGATAGCGAAAGACGTTGTTAATCCGCCGCTCGGCAACCGGACGCGGGACGGTTATCCGATACGTCGCGGAGTCGGCGCAATGCCGGGACCGGCGGATACGTTCATTGCCTACGGACGCGGTTGGGCAAACGTTTCCAATACGCCGTTTCGTGAATACAAACACTGGGTGCACGAGGGCGGAATTTCAACGCCGCTCATTGTTCATTCGCCGAAATATGTGGACGAATCCCTACGGGGCAAGTTTTACCGCGAGCCGGGGCAGCTTGTCGATTTGATGGCAACTTGCCTTGATCTTGCCGGAGGAACTTATCCGAAAACATACAACGATAACAAAATTACGCCGTTGGAAGGCGTCACGCTTGTTCCCGGTTTTTCAGGAAAATCATTGACTCGCACAAAACCGCTCGTTTGGGAACATGAGGGCAATCGTGCCATTCGTGTTGGCAACCGGAAACTTGTTGCGAAAGGAGCGCAAACGTGGGAACTTTACGATCTGGAATCCGACCGCAGTGAACTGCATAATCTTGCGGAAAAATATCCGCAGGAGACGGAAACGCTCTCCAAACAATGGAACGAATGGGCTGTTCGCGCGAATGTTCTTCCTTGGCCCTGGGATAAAAAGAATACGGACGACGACGGCATTGTTCCCGACAAAACGCCCGGCTTGAAACTGCAATTTGATTTCTCCGATGGGAAACGAAAAATCACGGAAACATCGGGAAAGAAAAATAAATTTGCCGTGCATGGCAAAATCAACATTTTGTCTCAAGACGGCAGAGCGGGACGTTCGTTTGATGGCAACTCTTATATTGATGTGGAAAAGTCTCCGGCAATTCATAGTGCGCAAACCGCATGGAATGCCGAAGCGGTGTTTCGGTCTGAACGCTCCGACGGCGTGATTCTGGCTTACGGCGGCACGCGGCACGGATATTCGTTGTTCCTGAAAGACGGCAAGCCGAATTTTGCCGTGCGGATTGACGGTCAAGTCTTTACCGCAACCGGTCAAGAGATTGCATTGGAACGTATCGTGCAGATGACCGGAAGCATTACGCCGCAGAAAAAAGCGGAGCTTTTTGTCAATGGCAAACGCGCGGCGTCCGTTCAATTGCCAAATTTCATTGTACAAAATCCGATGGAGCAATTACAAATCGGAGCCGATTTGGAAGGACAAGTGAGCGGTGAACATTTACCGAACTTCAACGGCTGGATTGAAAAGATTGAACTTTATCGGGAAGAGTAAAATACAATTCCTTATAGTTACTCTTCTTTCTTATACACGGCAGGACAAATGTATTTCCATCTTGTCGTGCCGCGTCCGATAGTTTCCGAGTGTCCGATTAAAAGATAGCCGCCCCGTGCGGTTTGATCGTAGAGCCGTTTGACTAACTCAATTTTCGTGTCGTTGTCAAAATAAATCATCACGTTTCGACACCAAATGCAGTCGAACGGTTTCTTGAACGGAAGCGTTTTATTCATCAAATTGAAATGCCGGAGCGTCAACTCTTTCTTCACGTCGTCGTTGACCGCCCAGTTTTCACCGATACGGCGAAAGTATTTCTTCTTATAATTATCCGGCATTGTTTGTAAACGGTACGGTTCGTAAATCGCTTTTCTCGCCGCGGTCATTGCTTTGTCCGAAATATCCGTGCCTAAAACTCCGGCGTCCCACGAATGATACTTACTGCCGAAATATTCCATCATGCACATAATAATATTGTATGGTTCCTCGCCGCTCGACGCCGCGGCGCACCAAACCCGCAAATCGTGGCTGTGTTGCTTTTCCTTTTCCGCCGTGATTTCCGGCAGAATCGTTTTCATAAAATAAGCAAAATGCTCCGACTCGCGATAGAAAAATGTATGGTTCGTCGTGATCTGATTTGCCAGTTCGCCGATTGCCTGATTGGTTTTATCTTCCACAAGATAAAGATAATAATCATGAAACGACCGAAAACCGCGAGTCCGCAATATTTTTTGTAGCCGTCCGACAACCATTCCTTTTTTCTGCTCGGTCAGATTGATTCCAAACCGCTCATAAATCAGATCGCGCAACGCCTGAAATTCCACATTGGTAATATGTTCCAAACCCGATTCAGTTGAAAAAGCCATAATAATTCAGTTCAAAATTAAAAGCCAACTCTCGCCAATCGGCGGGACACTTTAATAACACGTTTTGCGATAGAGTTTTAAGGACAAAATGACAAACGACTGAGCGGCAAATGTGTAAGGGGTAAATCTTGCGTCCGCCCTAAGTCATGGGCAGACGCGAGATCTGTTCCTACGTATCCGTCCCTTTTGTCCCCAATTTTTCCTCACTTGCTTTTTACTTCGCTACTGTTCCGACGGATGCTTCGAGCATTTCCCATGAAATATCTTCCGGATTCATACGTTCTATTTCTTCCGGACGAAGATGCCGAATTTTTTCTAAATGATCTTTTTCAAGAACATCTTCATGTTCCTCGTCGAATTTATATAAGCTCTCATTTTTATTTTCCGGTCTTGTCTTCGTTTCATAATCCGGTTTCGTCGGCGGAACATCTTCCCAATCGGCGTTTTTATTGCATGGCGAGGCGGCAAACGTTCCTCGTTTCTGGCTAATCGTGCCAACGTCGATAATCAAACTGACCGTGCCATCGCCGAGGATCGTGCAGCCGGAAAAACCGTCCGCTTTGCCGATGTAATCGGGCAAACCTTTAATGACCGCTTGTTGTTGACCGACAATCTCATCGACAAAAATGGCAAACTGCTGCCCGTTGTCTTCCGCAACAATCAAAATTCCATCTTTCAAACGCACGGAATCCGGCTGTTGCGCAAAGATATCGTAAAGACGGATAATCGGAATCATTTCGTCCCGCAACCGTAAAATCTCTTTGCCGTCCGGCGTTACAGTGACCTGACTGGCGGACGGAACAAGACTTTCGAGAATGGCAAGCGTCGGAATCATGTACTTTGCGGTTCCGACCCGCACAAGCATTGAATCAATAATCGCCAATGTCAGCGGGATTCGTAAAATAAAGGTCGAACCTTGACCTTCGCGGGCTTGAATGTCAATGCGCCCATTGAGTTTTTCGATGTTTTTACGAACAACATCCATCCCAACACCGCGACCGGAAATGTCAGTGATTTTATCCGCCGTCGAAAAACCGGCTTCAAAAATCAATCGGTAAATGCGCTCGTCTTGCCAATCTTTGACTTCAGAACCGACAATTCCTTTTTCCAACGCTTTGGCAATAATCTTTTCTTTATTGAGTCCGTGTCCGTCGTCGCTGATGAGAATCCAAACCTCGCCGCCTTCGTGCCGCCCCTCAAGCGTTATCGTTCCCATATCCGACTTACCTTTTGCGGTGCGTTCTTCCGGCGATTCAATCCCATGATCGCAACTGTTTCGCACGATATGCACAAGCGGATCGGCAATCTGTTCAATCACTGTTTTATCCACTTCGGTTTCTTCGCCAACAATGTTCAGCTTGATTTTTTTGCCGGATTTTGTCGCGAGATCGTGTACGAGCCGAATCATTTTTCGGAACGTTGCCGACAATGGAATCATCCGCACCGCCATTGCCACGTCTTTTAAGTCGTCGCAAATTCGTCGCAACTGATGTTTGGCGCGGTTGTAATATTCGTCTTCCACATGCGAAACCGCCGGACATCGCGTTACCATTGATTCGGCAATGACCAACTCGCCGACCAAATTGATCAACGCATCCAATTTGTGCAAATCAACGCGGATGTCTTGTTTTGCCGCTGCTCCTTTGGACGTCGACGAAGTTGCCGCGGGTACGATAGCCGATACTTTTGCCGGAGCGGAATGAGTTGGAGCCGTTTCATTTTGCGGTGCGGCAGGCGTTTTGTTTTTTTGTATCGGAACGGCGTTGTTCGTTGACGAAGACGGCGATTCTTGTATGCTTGAGTCGCCGTTAATCATCATAATTTCATTGAGCGAGTTGACATGGGCGTCGCAATTCGTAATTTTTCCGCTACCGCCGGATTCTACAGAATTAACGCCTTCACGAAGAACGTCAAGTAAACCCAAAAGCCGACTGATATTTGTATTTTCCGCCGCTACTGTTCCTATCCGCAGCATGTCGAGAAACGTTTCCATCGCGTGACTCAACTGTTCCAGATCGACAAATCCCATGAAGCCGCAGTTTCCTTTGAAACTATGAATGCAGCGAAACGCTTCTTTGAACAATTCGTCCGCCGCACCTTTGTCTTCGAGAACCCGCAACAGCGATTGTTCCACGCCGTCGATCTGTTCGTTTCCTTCTTGAACAAATCCCAACCGCATTTCCGGCGAAAGCTGAATCGAATTTTCTTCCGCTTGAATAACGACCGGTTGTGAAGTTGTTTCCGTCGATGAATTTTGTGTCGCAACAGCTTCTTCCATATTTTGCGGCATCATGTCATTTGTCGGCGTTACCGCTTGCGTTTCGGGAGTTAATGTTTCTCGATCTTCTGCCGACGCCGCCGCAGAAACCTCCGATATGGTCGACGTAACCATTGCCGCTTGCGGACGCGGAACGGAATCTGATGCTACTAATGTTACGGCGGAAGCTGCCTCTGTTGTTTTTGCCGCCGCAGAAACCGGCGTTCCTTCGGAGTGCGCTTTCAAAGATGCTAAGAATCTTTCCGCTTCTTCATCGAAACCTTTGTCTTCACCGGTTTCCGTGATAACGTCGAGCATTTTACGGAACAGGTCAAGCGTTTTGCAAAGCGTTTCTGTAATTTCGACCGTCAAGCTCAACTTACCGTTGCGGATTTTATCGAGTAACGATTCCGCTTCGTGCGTGACAGAGGCAATCGTGTTGAGAGCGAGAAATCCCGCACTTCCTTTCATGGAGTGAAACAGACGAAATACCGAATTGATCAATTCAGGGTCAACCGCTGCGCCGTTTTCGTCGCCGTTATAAATTTCAATCAGCGTCGGTTCAACCTCGTCAATATATTCGCGTGCTTCCTGAACAAATTCGATGATCAATGACATATCTTCCATTGAAGACAACCTCCGGTAAGTCAAATGCAGGATAAACTTTTAGTAAGTTAGGAGTTAGCTATCTGAAACCTGTTTGCTGTAAAAATAGGTTGCTATTCTTACTAAACATCCTAAATTCCTGAATTTTTGGGAAGAATACGGCGGAATCAGAAAAATTGACAAGAAGAAAATGAAAAGACGAGTAGAGAATATGCGGCTTGCGTTGATTAAGAGAGTTTTAGCGACAAAAATATCGCGCTATTGGTCATGTGCAAGCGAAAACGGCGAGATTGTGTGCAAGTAAATTGTCATCGGGTAGGTCTTTTTCGTCTGCATATGATCTGTTAAAATATAAATTTTATGTTTCCGTTTTATTTTTGCAGTTTCAAAAAAGTAACAGGAGAAATCTTATGAAAAAAACATTTACAACCCAAACATCCCGTCGGCAATTTATTCAATCGGCAGCGGGTGTTACGGCAACAGTAACCGCAACAATGTTTGCGTCGCCGTTGATTCTTGCGGAAGAAGCAAAAGGAGCGAATGACCGGATTGGTGTTGGGGTTATCGGAGCGGGCGGAATGGG
>JAIRYX010000109.1 GCA_031267635.1 Planctomycetaceae bacterium | reverse complement strand
TAATATAAAATATTTTACAATGTTTATCACTTTGATTTTTACTCTTTGTGTTAGATTATGAGTGAATATTAAATAACCTTCAATCCCCGCCACAAGCAAAATCATAAAAAATCTCAAGAATTTCGAATTTATATGTCATTCGCGTTGTTGTAACATGCTGTGTGTTGTAACAAGTTATGGCAGTAAAATTTTTATTGTTTTCTATTTTATTCCCTGAAAACCGGATAAGTTGATATTCATGAGCCAATAATTTTTTTCTGATGACGTCGAAAAAACCTCTTGAGTTTTTATAAAAACTCCTCGATATTTTTAAAAAACTCCTTGAGTTTTATCTAAAACTCTTGACGTATCGGTTATAATTACAAAAATTACCCCAAAGAGGGCTTTACATGATCATAAAACCAGTGCTTTCAAGGTGTGTTTGATTTGAAATTTGCATGTACGAAAATTAAAAATGCAAAATTTATTTTTGAGTTTTTGTGTAAGTTGTTTATTTTGTTTAAATTCACAAAACTTTATTAAAATAGATAAACAACATGTCAAAATAGAATATTTCAAAAATTTAATAGACAGTCACCTTGAAAGCACTGGATCATAAAACTTAAAAAAATCCAGCGTAGGAACTGAAACGGAATCTTGAAGATATTTCTTAGGGAATTTCTAAAAACATCCCCCAGAGGCAGTGGTTAGTAAGTCCTTGTTTTTCAATGGTGAAATTTGTTGAAGGTAGGGTTTTTAGAAATTCCTCTTATGAAGTTATATCGTAACTATTCAGTCATGCGTAACATGAGGTCTGTGTAAGTACTTTCCATTGTAACTGTCCGCATCTTTTTGTAAAATGCCCCGTATCTTTTTAGAAGGTAACTATTCAGTTGCCCGAACGGCTTTATTATTACAGCCCTTATCTATCAAGTTTCCTTTAGTAGCCAACAAAGCCCCCAAATTCGCCCTTATTTTTTAGATGATGGATTACAAACGAAAAAGAAGGGAATTAAGGGCGCATAATTAGGTGTAATTCGGGCTACTAAGGGAATTTCATAAATAAGGGCAGCAATAGTAAAATTTTTCGATAAGATTGACGGTAACTATAAAAAATCGCGACTATTCAGTTGACCAGTGCGGATTTATTTGGCTTGGGCAACTGACGCCATCGTTTTCTATTGCATTTTCAAATATTGTCCCCCAAAAACGAAATAATCAGAAATTTTCCGACATGCCTAACGTCTTTTGAAGGATTTCGCAAAACTTTCGGTGGATTCCATGCGACATTCGGGCAGCATTGCGTTAAACCAAATGAGAAACTTATTCGTGCCTCTGCTTTACCTTACATCTTTTTCGTCAGTGACAGGAAAGTGATACCGTTTTTGATGCGGTAAAATCGGAGAAGACGACGGTTTGGCGTCGTGAGATGACGAATGAGATTTCATGCTTTCTTGACGGATTTTTTGACTTAAAACAGCAGCATCGTACCAACTGAAACTTAATTCCGGGTTCGAGGCAAACCGCCCCAGCGTGCGAAGCATCTCCGCCCGATTCGCGGCGGTGTAAAGAAAAACGTAACGTTCCGTCCCTTTGACAAGGGCAAGCATATTGGTATCTTGGTTCACGTTTGTACTTCCTGTTTTGATTAGTGAATAAATAAAATTTGTTAAAGGGTAATGGATTTTTGTTTTTAAAGCGTTGAACAAAAATGAAATCCGTCGCAATCATGCTAACGAACTTTGTTAAGAATATCGTCTGTATTCAATGAAAATTTTACATTTTATCAGGATTGTTTTATTTTTTTATTCCAATTTATCGTTGTATTTATTGAATTTTAACGCAAATCGTATTTTTAACGACGATTTCTTGATTGTTTTTTATTGTTAGGGATTATGGGTTCATCCAAAATTTATCGTATTGTGTGATTTTTTCCGCTTTTCCGGCTCCACCACGACTGGAAAGCATTTCCCAAATGTGCATACAACAGCAAGCACTGATAAAATCTGGCGGTCTCCGCAAAATTCCTTGCCAACCACCAATCCTACGTTCATCCACGAAAAACGCCTCGTAATCCGCCAAACGACGGGTAAAATCAATATCGTTTCCATTATAAATGGCAACGTGATGCATAACCGGCTCGTTACTTATCGTAAGATCTTGCGGTAATTCCGCTTGCGGCGAATCGGGAATCAAACCGCGAGGATCGGGCCAATCAGCAGGGAGTCCGTAAAACCTTTCCGGTTCACCCGCAATCCATCCCGGTCCCACTGGCGTTCCGGGCATCACCGACAAGTAATTTGGCGTTGCGGGAATTTGCCCTTGAACCACCGGAACTGATTGCGAAGCAAGATTTTGCGTTGTTTGTTTGGAGGTTTTCGGCGAATTTTGCGATTCCTGCGACCGATACGGCGAACGCATCGTACCATGAGTTTGGTAACTTGGATTTTGCAGCGTTTTTTCATATGGCTGATATTGCGAGGGCGTGTTCGGCTGCGACATTGGAATCGGTTGACTGAAAATTCCTTGCGCACGATACATCAATTCGTTCAGCGCCAACTGTTGACGAGCAAGATATAATTCTGTCGTTTTGTCGATATTGTCCGAAATATCATCATCGCCGTCATTATAGTTGTCCTCATTTTCCGATTCATTAAATTGCGGATAATATGCCGTCATAACCCTCGGTGTGAAAAGCTCTTGTGTCGGAAATTGATTTTGATACGGATTGCTTGCGTTTGATGGATTATTTAAATTAGGCAGAAATGGCGAAGTTTGCGATATATTATTGAGTCCAATTTGTCCAGATTGCTGACCTATTTGACTTGGGAGTTGCATATTTGCTGAATTTTCTAGATCCATCATACTGCTATTTGGATAAGCATTTTGTAACAGTGGAACAGGTGAAAACGGCAAGTCTGGAATATTGGAATCATTGGAATTTAATTGCTGAACCGGAACACGTTTGGGTTTTGTTTGCGAGTTAATCACATCGGGATCGGGTGTTTGTGTTGCAAGTTGTGCTCTCGCAAGGTCTTGCTCCGCTTGGAGAACGACTTTGTCGGGAATGTCTTTTTCTGCCGGAGTGCCCCAAGGAAGCCCGTGTCCTTTGACAATTGGGTGGAAATAAGGGTTTACAGCAAACCATTCCACTTCAAGCCCCAAAATCGGCGGCTGATAACTGGAATATTGATTCACAATTCCAATCACAACCACATCGACATTCAGATATTTTCCAAGTTCCCGAATATCGTCAACAGAATCAAACGACGTTAAATTGTTGTCGATCATCGCTTGTTTAACCGTTTCGACCGACATAACATTAAAACCGGAAATCCGTTGCAATTGATTTGCATACAGTTGAGCCATTTCATAGCCATCAAGATTCAGGTTACCGGAACGATTCAAAAACGGAACAACTCCCACGTCACGCAATTGCATCCGCGAATTGTGTAACGTCGGTCGAAAACGCTGTTTCGGCATGACCTCACATCCTGCCATCAGAAAAATGAGGCAAATTAAAAAAATAGTCATGTTTTTATGAAATGACATAAATTTTGTCCGTGAAAATACACCACCAGTCTGTACGAGTCGTATCACTATAGATGGCTTTATCGACAAAGTTCACGCATTTCCTCTAGTTTTCTTTAAAGAAACTCACAAGAAAAGCGGATTTTTTTCAAAATTTTGTCGCACCTCAAATCGTTTTCGCCATGAATGAAATATGGAGCGAACGACATTGAGCCGTTGCTAATTTAAAAACATACAGAAGGATAGAGAGGTGCAAAGTGAGAAAATTTTCAACAATAACCATTGGTTTGTCGCTTTTGTTATCATCAACATTGGTCATGGCGGATCAACCGCATCACAACACACATGCAAGACATTTCCCACAACCGCAAAGCCGGTATCAACACAATCAACATGTTCCGGCACCTTTTCCTAAAATTCAGGCACATATGCCGATGCCAATTCAACCGACGATGCGTCGTCCGTTTGTTCCACCGCGTCCGCCGATGTTTCCGCCGTTTGTCCAACAACCAGTTTTGTCGCCAGTGATACTTGCCCCGCAGGTTATCTATCCTGCCTCAAGCGGATTTTCACTTTCCATCGGCGGAACACATGGCGGATTTAGCATTTATACTGATTTGTAAAAAACAAAACGGAGTGATAAGTCTCGGTAATTGGCGAATTTTTGAGTCGCAGAAATCGCCGAACTCGCAGTAATAGTCGGCGATTCTTGCTCTGTCATTTGACAAAAGTGACCGTTAAGCCGCTAGCTCCAAGTAAAAATTCAGCTATACTTCTCACGCTTGAAAATTCGTTTTTTAAGACAGCGTTCAACATGTTCCCAACGTCTTTAATGAAAACCGGATGTTCAATGTGAGAAGTCTTTTTCTGCCGATAAGCACATGAACATGTTACTCTCATTTAATATCAATAACGATATTATTTCCAGATTCGGTGATTTCAACCTCAATAAGACTTTTATCGGAATTGGTGATTAAAATATCCGGTGTTGTTTGGTTTCGGCGTTCTTCGGGAATATCTTCCGGTTTTTTGCTTGCAGGGATATGGGATTGATTTTCCTTTTTGAACAATCGAAACGCGGTACTTGCCCGACTCCGCGCCGGATTTTTCGTGCGTATGTGTTAATGTGCAATGTCCTTCCGCGTCGGTTTCCGCAAACGACATCGCACCGGTATTGATTTTGCTGAACTCAATTCGCGCGTCGGCTACAGGTTTGGCGTTTTGCGTGATTGTTCCGGTAACAGGAATGACTTTCACTCTGTTATTTTGGGAACAGCCGAAGATTGGAAAAACGGTAACAAATAAAATCAAAAATGTTGCAATAATTTTTTTCATTTGAGCAATGAGTTGTAAAACAGGAACAATAACAGGAAAAACAAGGGAATTAAGAGCGCATATCGAGGGTTTTGTTGGTTACTATAAGGGAATTTTATAAATAAGGGCAGCAAAGTAATAATTTCCGGCAAAATTAACTGTAGTTACCCAGTTGCCGTGCGGATCTATGTTAGCTCGGACAACTGAATAGTTACTGTGTTGTATAAATCAATTCCTCTCTCCCCCCAAATGTGAAATAAGCAGTTCATTTCGTTTCAAAATACATATCAAAATAGGAGAGATACAAAAAACACATTCTCTTTGTTTCACCAAAATATTTAATACGAATAGAGAACCAAATTATTTTTATTCGCCAAATCCTGACATTTTTTTTATTTTATTTCTTTTTAAAAAACGTTTCTTCTCGGCAAAATCATGCGAAAACTTGCTTAAAATATTCCAAGATGGGAAAAAACTTTAAAATTTCAAAAAAAATGTGTATAATAAGTATATAATTCATTCCTATTGAGCTTTTTCAACGTAGCAACAAGCAATGAATCAAAAAAACATCATGACTTGAAAAAATGACATTGCTTCCTATAGTAAGGTTCATGTTGTCTAACCTGTTTTGAATATGAAGTTATAGCAAAACTTATTGTTTTTAATAATTTAGGAAAAGTTTTTCCATTTGTTGTTGAGTCAAAGCAAAATAGGAAAATTTAATTAAAATAGAAAAATGATGCAATTGGTATTTTTGTAGGATTTGGCATAGTTTATGCAAATCAATAATTTACCTCCTTAAAACCTTGAATTGGTCCTTTTCTTTTCATTGGAACAAAATTATGAGTGAATATCAAAAAGTCTCGCCGACTTATGGCGAAATGGTGCAATCTTCAGAATTGATGGAGCTTTCGGCATTGATCGAAACACTTCCCGATGAGTTCAAACAATGTTTTCAGTCTGCGATGGAGCGAGCGATAGAAAGTATTGATCGTCGCCGAAGGATATTGAGTTTTATTCAAGAAGCTCTTTCCCAACTTCGACTGGATATGAAATATTTAATGTTCGATCTGGAGGCGACACGCCGTGAACGGGATGAATATCGGCGTAAATTAGAAGGAACGAGTTGAAGGAGCGATGAAAAGGATTTTCAGGTTTTTGCATTTCCTCCGTACATTCCTCCTTTCTTTTCTTGTTTTCCCCGCCTTGCGTACGGATTTTAATGTTCTTTTCAGCAGACAGAATACAATTCAACAAAACGGTTTTCTTCTCTCATTTTCCCGTTTGTTATCAATTGTGTTCTGTCGCTTTTTTATTCAGCTAGATTTGAATTGAGATATTTTTTCTGCTTATTTCGTTTTTGGGGGACAATGTTTGAAAACGCAATAGAACACTATGGCGTCAGTTGTCCAAGCCAAATCAACCCGCACTGGGCAACTGCATTGTTACCCGAACGGCTTTACTATTGCCGCTAAAATTGACTGTAGCTACCTAATTACCGTGCGGATTTATTTGGGGTGAGCAACTGAAGAGTTACAGTGTTTTATAAATCAATCCCTCCCCAAAATGTAAAATAAGCAGTTTTATTTTTCTACGGAGTGAGTTGACTTCTTGAACCGACTCTATTGAATTTTCCGGCACACCGGAGCTGCACTAATCATTCCCGACGTCGTTATCATTAATTTTGTCCACTTTGTAAATTCTGTCAAAAAAAATCAAGGAATCAAGCCAATGAAAATTGCCATTGTTGGTAAAAACGGACTCTTGGGTGGAGCGTTGTTGCGTTATGCCGTGTTATCGGGATTAAGCGAAGGTCAAGAAATTTTGCCGCTTGATTTGCCGGATTTTGACGTTACTTCGCGCATGTTCACACTGGACACGTTTCGCGATTTTCAGCCAAACGTGATTATCAATACGTCGGGAATCAATCTGATAGACTGGCTTGAAAAGAAACCCAATACCGCTCGTACCGTGCATGTGCAAGGAACCGCGAATTTACGGGAAACGGCAAAACGCTACGACGCTTTGTTGGTACAGATTTCTTGCGCGGAAGTTTTGGGACAAACACCACAACATATTATAAAAGATGAATCAAGCAAGATATCTTGCGAAGATGGTCGTTTTCTTTATAGCGACGCCATCCACGAAAATCAATCGGGAAGCAAAACGAATACGGTTTCCGCAAATATATCGTCGGAAGTGTGGTTGCCGTTGACGGAAGATTGCGTACCGAAACCGTTAAGCGTGTATGCGAAAACAAAACTCGACAGCGAGCGAGCCGCCCGCGAAGCTCCGCGACATCTTATTGTGCGAACCGGCACATTGTTTGGTAAGCCCGGCGTCAACAGTAGCGGCAATCTTGTCGAAACATTGCTCAATGCATTTCGGCGGCAAGAAAAAATGAGTGTTGTCTGCGATCTTTGGACGTCTTACGTTTGGGTGGAACACCTCGCGGAAGCGGTTTTTACAATGATTCGGCAAGAGTGTACCGGTTTGTATCACGTTGCCAATACCGCCGCCGCGTCGCCTTTTGACGTTGCCCAAGAACTTGTGCGACTAACCGGCGTGCGCCGCGACTTTCAACCAATTTCCGCCGCCGATTACAACTTTACCGCTCCGCGTGCCGTATGGTCTGTGCTGGACACGTTGAAATATCAAACGCTACCCAATATGCCCCAACTTCCTCCATGGCAACAAGCACTTGATTCATATCTTGCTTCACGCAATCCTTTTGAATTAAAAGAGAAAACGGCATAGTTTCTTACGTAGCCAATAGAAAAAGCGTTAATGGCAAACGAGCTTCTTGGAAAAGCAACTTCTAGAATCGAAGAAAGGGCGAATTGTTGAAAACTGTTTGTCTTCCTTTGGATCAATTTGGGATCGGCTTTGATAGTTCCTGCGCTGCGTAACATGAAGTATTATTGTTCCCAATCTCTCTATTCGCTACTATTTTTCTTCAATATGCCAAAATGACAGTTCGTTAATCTTATTGTCCCAACAGATGGACTTTTGGAAGAAATTTTTTCTGATTGGGATGTTTTGTAACATCTTAATTTATAATTATTTAGCGGTCGTTTTTGAGAAATAAAGAATATTGTCTTTTTTATTGGCACAAGTTTTGCTAAAACTGTTTTTCAATGAGGAACAAATAAAAATATTCCTCACAAAAATTTAAGAAAAAGTGACACATAAATATATTATTGGAAAGGAAGAAAATTATGGCACAAGGGGAAAAAATTATTGGAATTGATCTCGGTACAACCAACTCGGTTGTGTCGGTGATGGAAGGGAAAGACGCGAAAGTCATTCCAAACGCGGAAGGTAACCGATTGACTCCGAGCGTTGTCGCGTTTATTGATGGCGGCGAAACTCTGGTCGGTGAACCGGCACGTCGTCAAGCCGTTACAAACCCTGTTCGGACAATTAGTTCGATCAAACGTTTCATGGGGCGTCGGCATAACGAAGTTTCGTCGGAAGAAAAAATGGTGCCGTACAAAGTTATTGGTGCGGCAGACGAATATGTCAAAGTTGATGTGGACGAAAAAAAAATGACGCCGCCGGAAATTTCGGCGTTGACGCTCCGCAAACTCAAAGAGTCGGCGGAAGCGTATCTCGGACACAAAGTCACCAAAGCAGTCATTACGGTACCTGCTTATTTTAACGATGCACAACGTCAGGCAACCAAAGACGCCGGACAAATTGCCGGTCTGGAAGTTGCGCGAATTATTAACGAGCCGACTGCTGCGTCGCTGGCTTACGGGCTTGACAAAAATACGAATGAAAAAATTGTTGTGTTCGATCTCGGTGGCGGAACGTTTGACGTGTCATGTCTCGAAGTTGCCGATGGCGTGTTCCGCGTCATTAGTACCAATGGCGACACGCATCTCGGCGGCGATGATTTTGACGAAGCGTTGATCAATTATGTGGCGGATGATTTTCAGTCACAGCAAGGAATTGACCTTCGCAAAGACGTGATGGCGTTGCAGCGGTTGCAGGAAGCGTGCGAGAAAGCGAAACGTGAACTCAGTTCGGCGCAATCAACCGATATTAATTTGCCGTTCATTACCGCCGATCAAACTGGCCCGAAACACTTGCAAGTCAAGTTGACCCGTGCGAAATTTGAACAGTTGACCGATCATTTGATTGAACGTTGCCGTGGGCCGGTGATGAAAGCGTTGCAGGACGCGAAACTTTCGCCGTCGCAAATTGACGAAGTCGTGTTGGTCGGTGGTTCGACGCGGATTCCGAAAGTGCAAGAACTTGTGAAAACGATTTTCGGGAAAGAACCGCACAAGGGCGTTAATCCCGACGAAGTGGTGGCGGTCGGTGCGGCGATTCAAGGCGGCGTGCTTTCCGGTGAAGTCCGCGATGTGTTGTTGCTCGACGTTACGCCGTTGTCGCTCGGCATTGAAACGCTCGGCGGAATTATGACGAAACTTGTAGAACGCAACACGACGATTCCGGTTGAAAAGAAACAAGTCTTCAGCACTGCCGACGACAATCAAAACGCTGTGACAATCAAAGTGTATCAGGGGGAACGCGAAATTGCCGCACATAACCGGCTGCTCGGACAGTTCAATCTCGAAGGGATTCCGCCCGCGCCGCGGGGAATTCCGCAAATTGAAGTGACGTTTGATTTAGACGCAAACGGCATTTTGAATGTTGCGGCAAAAGATCTCGGCACGCAAAAAGAGCAAAAAGTGCGGATTGAACAGTCGTCCGGTTTGAGCGAAACGGAAATCGAAAAAATGAAACGCGATGCGGAAGCTCATGCCGATGAAGATAAGAAACGACGTGAGTTAGTCGAAATGAAAAACCGTGGCGAGTCGATGTGCTTTGAACTTGAGAAACTTCTCAAGGAACACGACGCAAAATTGCGAGACGCGGACAAAAACGCGATCAACGCGGCAATCCAAAAGACCCGTGATGCAATTGTAACCGATAATGTTGATCAGATTAAAGCGGCAACCGAGGAGCTGGAACAAGCGTCTCATGCGATGAGCAAAGCGATGTACGAAGCGACTCAACAAACCGGCGCAGCCGGTGCCGATAGCGCAACCGACGGCGGAGCGTCTTCATCAGACGCCGGAAAACCCGACGACGACGCAATTGACGCGGAATTTGAAGTGAAAAAGTAAGCAATGGTTATTGGTGATGTGTGAAAAAACGACGATTCTGAAAAGAATTGTCGTTTTTTGTTTCTTGCTCACATTACGCCAAGTCTAAATTCAATCCGAAATATGACACACCCTACTTTACAACGTTAATAAGCTGGCATTTTGTGTTGTCCTGATTCCCATTCTTTCTAGAAGGGAAAAATTCTGATTATTTCACTTTTAGGGAGTGAGGATACAATTTCCCCATATGTTTCATATTTTCGATGGGCAACAGAAAATAGTACGCTATTAGGGATTTTGAATCTTTCTATTTTATCAGAGTTGCCTATTGTGTTTTTAAATATTGCCTCCCCACAAAAGGAGCGTTAGCAAAAATATACTCTGGAACTTCGGTTTAACCCGAAGTTCCTTAAAAATTTGGTCAAATTTTTGACATAAGTCTATAATTGGGGATTATTAGTGTCTAGTTTTTGTGTGAAAGATTGTAGGCATATATTGTATATTTTGATACCGTTGACAGACGATTGATATGCTGTATATTATCGGCATGTATATAGCTCACATCCCTAATCATGGTTCTAGTCCGACTTACCTTCTCCGCGAATCCTATCGTGAAGACGGCAAGGTGAAAACACGTACCGTCGGTAATATCACGTCGCTCGGGCTGGAAAAAATGTCCCTTATCGCTCACGTCCTCAAAGGAAATCAACTCCTTCCCGCTGAGGAAGCGTTCAAGATTATTCGCTCGCGTCCTCACGGTCATGTTGACGCGATACTTCGCGTGATCCGCCAACTCGGTCTTGATCAAATGCTCTCACGTGAACCTTGTCGCCAACGTGCTCTTGTTGTCGCCATGATCGTTCAACGAATCATTTTGCTAAACAACAATCTGAATCTTCTCGTTTGTTAAATTCAGATGAAGTTTTTAGTGAAGAAATCATTGTATTTGTGAAAGATTCTGAATCGTATGTGATTATCAGTGGTCGTGATTGATAGTCCTTCAGGTGTTTTTATCTCACCTTTCCAGAATCAAACACTCAAATTGATAAAAATGACACTTGTTTTTTCAACATAAAATGCAACAAACGGAAACGTGGTCAACGAAGTGAAACACGAATACGACACAAATGGCTTGCTCACGAAGGAATTTCAAAATCCTTCGGGAAGCGTGGACAGTTCGTCGTTGTATGTCGGTTATACTTACGACACAACGAAGTCCGGCGATTGCTTTATCAAATGCTTGCGACCAACGACTTTACGTTATCCAAGTAATACGACAATCAATTATGTTTATCAAAGAAAAATCTTATCGAATACAAGAAATTCAAGAACAATGTAATTATTTAGGCACTTTGGGTATGGTGATGGCTTGAATCGCGTTTAGTAAAGTCTCCTGAAATTTGGTTGGGAGAGTGATATTGTCGAAGGTAATATTACGCTCACTTGCTATTCGGCAATCGTTCTTGCAAATAGTTGCAAGGTTGCTCAACAAGGTCTGAAAACTTTCGACTTGATGTTCACCTTCTTGGTTTTCTGTATTCTTATCGTTGGTGTTTATTTTAAATTTAACTTTTGCGTTTTGGAATTTTTTATGAGCAACATGTTCGTTTGGTGTTGCGGAGATAACGAGGTTACGTTTTGCTCTTGTTTGGTCAAGGTTTTCATCGCAAAAA
>JAIRYX010000019.1 GCA_031267635.1 Planctomycetaceae bacterium | reverse complement strand
TGGTCGGAACCGTAACCGATAATATCGACGTCGTCGGTGATATTCAATTGCCCGTTAATCGTGATAACGCCGACTAATCCCGGCGCAAAGCTAATCAAATCCCGTCCGGCGGAAGTGTTGGCAAATTGAATCGCCTCGCGCAAACTCGTTTGATTATCGACCGCGCTCACAACATCATCTAACGTATCAACCGTATAAATGTTACTGTAAGTCACCGACGTAACCGACAACAATTGCCGATCTTCCAACGGCTCTAAAAGCAGATGCCGCTTTTGATACGCTTTAGGATTTTTATTGTATTTTTTCGTTCTAAAAACGATTCGGACAATTTTTTCATAGAATGAACTCATCATACGCTCCCTTATTATTTATTTGTCAAAATGTTTTAATGATAATTTCCTAATGGTTGTTGTTCGACAATACAAACATAGTAAAGGACGCTCAATCTTTCTTTTGAGCAAAAAATATAATTAATTATAAAAGATTAACAATTCTTTTTAAATAACCGACAAGGCGGTTTGTTGATTTTTTCTTGTGAATAAATACAATCAATGACATGTATCAATATTCTGCGGCTTCTTCACATTGTTTATAATTCCAATCTTTAGCACGGTCTGGCAAATCAATTTTATCAAAATATTTAAGAATGGTATAACGAATACTATCGCGCATTCCCGCAAGTTCGTCTTTGGAGGTTTCGCCAAAAAATTTTTCAATAAATTCATTATTATAATGAGTAACGATAAAATCCAATATGGATTCATAAACGTCTATTTCACATTCAGAAAGGCGAACAAAATATGCCTTAATTGCACAAGTTTTATTATCTTCTGCGATATACTTCATTTGAGTGTTCCTTATTTGAAAAGATTTCGAAGTTTTTCTATTTGCTCTTGAGTTGCGCAAGTAATTGTACCATTATGCAATTTTCTTTCTACTTGAGATGCTGTACCAAATCTTGAAGTAATAATTTTACCAGTATCCTGATTTATTATATGGATTCGTCCGTTTGATCCATGTATAAGGTAGCTTCCATCTTCTTGTACATAAATACGTTTAGGACTTACCGTCCTTGCATCGTGAATAGCAGAACCAATAGGTCGCCCTTGTGATCTCCGGATTTCTGCATGTTGTGTATATTTTTCATTGGTACTATTTTTCGCGCACATATTATGTACCAACACCGGCGAACTTCCCGGCGTGGACATGTTTTGCGGCGCGAGAACAAAATAGTTATGTCCGTGTTCCACCTCGAAATTGTATGTAGCAATTCCTTCAGGATGCGCTTCAAAATAATTTTCAATAACTTGCGATAATTCGCCGGATGGACCGAGAAGTAAATCGCCGTTTCGTAAATTTTTTGCCGCAATATAACAACCGCTATGTTCATTGCCATCGGTATCTGTCATAAAAAAGATGGTTTCCGGTTCGTCTTCCGGCGAATCGACAAAAGAAACCGCGCGGTTTAGAATATCATCCCAATATGCCTCTTTGTCATGACGAGGAATGACAAAGTACGGATGTTCTGCGGTAACTCCAAATGTCTGTTGTGAATGCCCGGAAGCAATCGTTACGCGGTGAATCCCATCGGCGAGATGCTTAAAAACTTTCGTCACTCGGCATTTAACAACTTCGCCGGTTTCGGGATCAGTCGCCAGGACTTCATCGTTTTCGCAAATATCTTCAATACTTTTCGTCTCATATCGCGTGACTGTTCGCGTATTCGCTTCTAATTCCGCTTTTGCCTTGTAGTCCGTTAAATCAACGATAGAATTGCGTTGATAATTTAACCACAACCAAGCACCGCCCCAAAGCAATGCAATTCCCAACAGCGTCAATACGATACGCGAAAACGTATTTAACTCATACTCAGGCGTTTCCGCATAAGAAGAATAAACGTACTTTTCACGCTTGATTTTACGCACGTCAACGGGATGCTCCGTATTGATGAAATCTTTTGCGGGTTGCGGAGTCAGCGTTGATGTGGGATTGACTTTGTTATCGGAAGAATCAAAAATCTCCATTAACAAACCGTCTGTTCCGACAATTCGACCCAAAATTTTATTGGCTTGTTCTTTTTCAAAGTTCATGAATATCTTTCCTGTTTTCTTTTGTAAAATTTTCGCTCAATCCGTTTTTTCTCGCTCCAAATTCGACGTCCTTTCTTGACGCGGCGGCGACAATCGCCATGTTAATTCACGAAATTCAAGTCCTCGATCTGTTTCATCGGACATACGTTTTAAGTTTTCCTGTATTTCGGCGCGTTCCCAGCCGTTTCCTAAAATTATGGAGCGTGGGAACATGTCTGTCAACATGCGGAACGTTTCATTCCAATCAATCATTGCGGCAAACACCTCGAAGTCCAAGAAAATCCGGTCGGGCGGGACATGGGCTTCCGCAACAATCAATAACGACTCTTTCAACGGTTTGGGAATAGGATATATCCGATCTCGATAAGACCAATTATCCGAATAGAAACGTCCGAGATATTCTGCGTAAGTTCCTTTCGATTCCGTCCCTTGTTGCCAGTCGTTGCAAATCACGACTGTCGTATCGGATGCAATATTGACGACTCTTCGCGCGATTTTTCCCGACGCGTCGCCGACAACTAAAACAAAACCGGCGTCGCGCGGAATTGTCGCGTTAAGAATGTCTAATGATTCTGCGGAGATTTCCGTTTGTTGTTGATTGCCTGAAACCGTTTCAGCCGAAGATGCCGGCGATTCCGTCCATGCAAATTCTTGTAAAAGATTTTGCAGCGATGGAGTCTGACGTATCTGAAAACCGTGTTGATGTTCGTTTCCAAAATTCAGCGTAAAGGTTTCAAAGCGAGGGCGTTCCAAACCGGCGTCTTCCCAACTGTATTTATAATTTCCGATATGCGAAAGACGCACGGTTGTATCCGCCGCCACTTGATAACCGCAAGCACGCGCACGATGACAAAAGGCGTAATCTTCCGCAAGATACCAATATCCTTCTTCAATACGGCGTACCAACGGCTGAAAATAAGGAATCATCGGCTGACCGAACCTGTCGTTGCAAATCGGAAAATTCAACCGTTCCTGCATTGTCAAATAGACTTCACGGCGTACCAACATAAAGCCCGTGCCGCCGTAAAGCATTTCCACCAAACCGCCTTTTTGTCCGAATGTCATATTCGCCGCGCCGGGAATAATATGCGACGCTAACGCACGACGACCTTTTTGCGGATAAATCCCAACAACAATCGGTAATTGATGTTCCCGTATTTTTTCTATGTCGTCCGGACGAAAATCAATATCGGAATCAATCCAGAACGTTTCTTCAAATCCGTCAACGAGAGCGTCCGTTACCATTTGATTACGTCCCTGATCAATCGCCGAATAACCGCCGACACGGCGGACAAGATAGCCGCGTCGTTCCAATTCTTTCAAGGACGCGTCGCATTCCTGATGAATATAACCAAGAAAAGGAACAAGAATGACGCAATGAGATTTCGGACGTTGTTGCAGTTCCGCCTGCCATCGGGATAAAATAAAATCTTCGGTATGATGCGACGAAAGAACGTTAGGACATTCGCCGGTAACAAGTTTTTGATCGGATACCGGAATACCGACAAACGTCAATACTTTACGCACGCCTTCCTGACGAGTCAGATTTTCCGTATCAATCAAAAGAAAATTTTCAGGAAAACGTTGCGCGAAAATTTCCGCTTTCGTGTAATACTCGTCATAATACATATTGAGAGCGGCTTCTCTCGACGAAGTTTCATATTTGGGATAAATGTTCATCCGTAGCGGATCGCGATACCAACCGTTTGCGAGCCGCCGCGACCAATTATCGACAGGTCGCCGCGATGCGTCGTTCAATGAATTACAAAAGGATGAAACAATCTCAAATTTCGGGCGTTGCAGACAAACCATACGAATATCGGGAACAAGCCGTATCGCTTCTTCAACATACGGAAGATAAGAAGAAGCCGCGTCGCCGATAAAAAATTCCTGTCGTTGCTGACGCCATCGCGTCAATCGGTCGGAAATGCTGATACGGTGTTCCTCGCAACCGACAAGATGACTTGTCGATTGTTCCCAAGGAAGAAGCGGCGTTTCTTCGCACGTCACTTTTGTTCCGGGCTGAACGTTCAAAATATCGGCAAATAATTTCAAACCGCATTGACCCGCTCCAAGTCCCAAAATGAATTTTGACATCGGATTGACCTTTAGATTGTAGTTTATTTTTTAATGAATCAGAATGGGTTAATAAGCAAACAAGTAAAACAATAAATTTGACTGCTTATTTCGTTTTTAGGGAAAACTTAACCGTTCACGGAATTTTTTATTTTCAAATGTTGGAGCAATGAAGACGTCCACCTCAGGGAACTTTTAAAAAACTCTTCCAAATATTCGCAAGCCCTTATTTTTCAACGGTCACGTGTGTTGAAAATGAGATTTTTAGAAGTTCCCCTCATTTTTACCTAATTTTCCGAACAAAACAACCTCAGTAGCAAAAAACTGAATAGTTATCAATAATAAATGTAAATTCTTTCAACAATAGCAATTTCTAGATTTATTCAAATTACCATGTTGCCTATAAAGAGGTTGCTACTTGTTGTTTTGTAAAACAATAACAAAATAGCGTAATTACAAACGAAAGGAAAAACAAACAAAAATTAACGATTGGTGATTGTTTTGCCATTTTATCTAAACTGCTATTTTATTGGTAAAACGGAGGATAAAACAGACAATCGAAAAAGTTGACGTAATTAGAACTATCGTTTTGCGGTGCGTTCTGCGAAATTCTTCCTAAAGTCTGATGTTTATTAAAACCGATGAAACCAAAGACGACGAATTTGACATTTAATGCTTTTTCAATGGTCAAGCCGAACTCGATTATTTTGAGAACGTTGTGACTTATGAGAAACATAATTGTTATGTCGGCGTTGTCCAGGTGGAAACAATCTTGAGTTAAATTTTCATTTTTTGGAAAAGTGAATATTTTTACAAAGTGATTGGTTTTTGTCCCCGAAAAATCGGTCGAGTTTTTATTTGGTCAGGCAAGAAAATGCAGGAAAAAAATGAAAAAAATAATGAAGAGTGGTATTGCATGGAAAATTCGCTGGCAAACAAAATTTCATGTTCTGCTGTTTTTACTTATTTTTCAACTGAAACCTTGCCGATAGAACACGTGATAACGTATGAGAGGGATTTCACAGACGTTCCGCGCGTACTATTATAAATTATCGTCAGCCCTACCCAGATGTTTACTTGAAAGGGGGAAGTGGAACTTTCCTTGAGTAAACAGGGGCAAAAAGACTCCAAATGAAATAAGGAGATTCGTTTGGAGAAATAAGAGATCAAGCGTACGAAAATATCGGAGAACCCGCAATGAAGGTTTTTACAACAGGCCAGGTCGCCAAAATCTGTAAGGTTGCGCCACGCACCGTCAGTAAGTGGTTCGATTCGGGCCGATTAAAGGGGTATCGTATCCCCGGGTCGCAAGACCGCCGGATTCCGCGAGAGTATCTGATCAAGTTTCTGAAAGAGCATGGGATGCCACTTGGTGATCTCGAAGATGAAACACTTGCAAAAGTGTTAATCGTTGCTCAGGATCAGGTATTAGTCGAGAATCTCAAACGAGAATTGCCCGTCGAAAAGGCATTCAAAGTGGCGGTTGCCGCGAGCGGCTTTGACGCAGGAATCCAAGCCGAAAGTTTTCATCCTGACTGTATTATCGTTGACTTCTCGATTGGAAAAGCTGAAGCGTTACAGATTTGCCAAAATCTGCGACGAAGCGGTGAATTTTCAGAAATTATTCTAATCGCGTTGTTGCCGGATGATGGCAGTACGATGAGTTTTGATCGGTCAAGCATTAACGAAACATTCAAAAAACCGTTTGATGCTTCGCTTTTAGCGGAACGTCTCAGGACGTTGATCGGTTCAAGAAAAGAGTTGGTGTAAGCCATTGTGTATCACGCAGATTCCAGGAAGGAACTGTTAAAAATAAGGATGGAACCACACCGCTTTAGCAAAAACCGTTTGGGCATTACGCCGAAACGGTTTTTTTTGCGTTTTAAAAATCAGAACGAAACGCTTGTCCGAATAATGAGCGAGTTAGAAAGATTCAGCTTTGGTCTTGTGTGCTCCTCAAACCGAATTGCCCGACTGAAAAGATACCCCAATTCTAATTTCCACGAAATTTGTTCTTTGTTGATCGCTTCAATACCGGCAACGACAGAATATTCATTATAATCAGCCACATCCGGTTGTCCGGCGACGCTTTCTATCGCCCAACTTCCGCCGCCGAATCCGATTCCGGCGTAACGCCAGTATTCGGCACGGTTTCCTAAAAACGACGGCACGGCGTTCCATCGTTTGGCGACGCGAATTTGCGGAGCCATTAACTCAATTTTCCAATCGTCATTCGGTTGCCAAATCAATCCGCCGAAAGGTAAAACGCCGTAATCGTTTCGCGCGAAATATCCAACGCCGACAACAACTTTCCACCGTTCCGTTGGATTCCAAATTAGATTCCCCATGAACGGATACCGTACCGATTCCTGCGACTCCCGACCATCGCTACTCCATTGTGGCGTGATTGATACCATCGCCATCAGCCGTGAATTGAATCTTTTAATCGCACGTAAATCTATTGACGCTGAGTAAAGCGTTTGCGGAAGCGGTAACGCACCGTGATAGTCCATGAACGTTGGCGCAAACGACGGCGTTACTAAAAAAAAGCTATTTTCCAGCGGTAACGGCAATCCAAAACTTACTTTCGCGTGAATTTGCGTCATTTCCAGACTGTTGTTTCCCCATCCCGGAATATAAAACGCCGAAAATCCCACTCCTTGATACAATCCCGTTCGCGTTCCATCACTGTTTCTCGTACTATTTGCCCCACGAATCGTATAAGGGAGAGCGTTTTGGTCGGCATTCAGTAATGCGTAACTTTGCGGAGAATCAATAGAGTACAGAGAATCAAATTCATACTCATTTGCATCATCAATTTGCCGTCTATCCAGAGATATTTGCAGCGGCGATTGAAAAGGAACGCTATCAGTCTCAAACTCTGTACAAAATACGTGAATTTCAAAAAACAAAAAAACAAGAAAAAAGACCGCAAAATGCCCCCAAAGCCGTTTTACTTTTGGGGCGTGAACTAGAGAAAAGCGAGCAAGCATCGTCATTGTAAAATTTGCCGTTGAAGGTTATCGAACAAGTTGCGAAAAATTTGTCGAAGTGTAACCGTTTGACGTTCAAAAGAAAAGAGAGAAAAATTTATTTTCTGCTGTAGCTTTCCAAAAATACAAGCATTTACGCCGGATTGCCGGTGGTCAATTTTCAAAATCGTGATAAAATAAAGAAGATAATAATTTAAATTGGTTTAAAATCAAGGATCAATTCCGAAAGCGGGCTGATGCTTTGAAAGCTATCGCAAGTGAAACCAAATATTCCTGTTTTGTACAAAATACATAAACTGATAATTACTCAAAAAATTATCAGTTGGTAATCTCGGTGGTTCTACGTTTCTCGTATAAATTATCATTGAGCAACATCAAACCGAAATTGAGCCAAAATTTTAATAAATTTGCTTTTTTCTCTCTCTTTGCTGGACACAAGAATATTTTGTTTATATACTAACATAAGTTTTTCTTTATTTGTATGAAATTTTTTCGTAACTAACTTTTCCACAATGAAAACTTCCGCGAATCAAAAGGTCGATAAAACAACGATTGTTCTTACCGTTTTAATTTTTCTCTTGTTTTGCCATAGTCTGGTTGGTGAATATCGTCAATATCATCGTCGAAAGATGCAGGAAGCGGAATTGACAAGCGAAAA
>JAIRYX010000497.1 GCA_031267635.1 Planctomycetaceae bacterium | reverse complement strand
GAACCAATTGATTGATTGTTGGCATTAAAATTCTCGATTTGTTTTATCTTCTGATGTACCTTGAATATGCAAAACATGCTTAATACGCGGTAGCTGTTGTTATGTTTTTAAATGGAGTTGGGTATTTTATGCGTCGATTCTTGATCTCTCCTCAATTCACAATGACAAAGAGAAACAAGTAAGATACAAGAAATCATTGTTCTGTCAATCCCTGCTATCGAGAAAAAACGCGAAATCTTACAAATTCCACCCACAATAAATTAAATCCAATAATTTTGATATACAGTTCATCAGTAAAACATAAACACATTCCTAATTTGTCCCCAAGTTTGTGTGTCGAGGTAGGAAAAACGCAAATGACCAAGCCGCGCAACGAAGTTGAGAAGTATTCTTAATAACTCATGTTATGCATGAGCGATTAACATTCAGGAAACGTAACTATCGCTCAAACCAAATAAATCCGTACCGGACAACGGAATAGTTACCGTCAATTTTACCGGAATATATTATTATTGCCCTTTATTTATCAACTTCCCCCTTTTTCCTTAGTAGCCCGAATCGCGCCAACATACACCCTTATTTCCTTATTTTTCGTTCCATTTGGATTGGTAATAATCCATGATCTAACATATAAGGGCATCAGGGCGCGTTGGGGGGCTATGTCGGCTACTAAGAGAAAGTTGATAAATAAGGGCTGCAATAATAAAATCTTTCGGATAACTATTCAGACACCCAGTGCGGATTTATTGGGTTGGGGCAGCTGATGCCATAGTTTTCTATTGCCTTTTCAAAATATTGTCCCCTACAAACGAAATAAGCAGGATAATTACAATCAATTTTACCGGCAAACATCACTATTGCCGTTCGGGTAACGATATAGTTGCCAAGTGCGGTTTTATCTTGGGTGACTGAATAGCTACAAAATATTAATAGCTGTAACCTACTTAAATTGACAATTAAAATCATTTTAAAAATCTTTTAGTTTTTGTACGCTTTTTAAGACTGATTATTTTCTTTCAATATGAAGTTTTTCCGAAATGCTTGTTATACCAAGGGTTACAAAAACAGTAACAGAAATTAGTCTTTTTTGCCGAATTTGGCATTTTTTGTAACTCGTTATACCATCCGAAGTTCGGTGTTTTTAAAATTGCTGATTGACGCAATGCAATTCGTCGCTATGATTATCTCCTGTTCAAAGCACAAGATATAGTGTTACTGTAAATCCCAGTGTACTATATATTGTAAATTTTAGTTCGCATTGCTACTTTTTTTGCAACAAAAATCGTTGTCTGAAAATCAGGAAAGGAATCAAAATTGATACAACATCTTGTTGTCAAACATTTTTCTTTTAATGTACGGAATCTCCTGATTCTAAAACGTCTCACTTTCTACGAAGAGCTAACAGTAAAGAAGTTTTTTTTGTTTTGTATATTTTACAATTAATATATTCAAGCGAAATCCATTTGCTTATCCCATCGCCGTTGTCTTATTGATAACGTAAATTTTAATACTTAAAGGGTTTTACTATGCTTCAGGAACCGGTCAAAACCAGTACCAGCCGTTTTACCAGTGAAACAGAACGTCCCAACTCCGCCGTAAACAACAACGGCAACGAGTATGTCGCCGTCCGTGAACATGAAATTCACGACAACAACGGATACGGACATAACGGAAACAATGGACACAGCCATTACGAATCCACCATGACCGATTTAAAAAAACTACGAAAACCGCACGGTTTGAAAATTTCCAACGTCTTCTGTCCGGAAAACGTCGCCGATCCGTTTGAAACGGTTGAATGGGTGAAACGGGTCGCGTCGATCAAAGGCGACAATGACGAACCAGTGTTCGAGCAAACCGATTGCGAGTTTCCCAGTCATTGGAGTCAACTGGCAATTAACGTTGTGGCAAGCAAGTATTTTTACGGCGAAAACCACACGAATCAGCGGGAAAAAAGTATTCGTCAGCTCATTTACCGTGTGGCGCGGACAATTGCCGATTGGGGAATCGAAGACGGTTATTTTGCGACACAAGAAGACGGCGAACGGTTTTACCGCGAATTGACGTGGCTTTGTTTGCATCAATGCGTCGCGTTCAATTCGCCCGTTTGGTTTAATGTTGGATTGTATCAGCAGTATAAAATTGTCGGAACAAAATGCAATTGGCACTGGAGCGAAGCGGCGGGCGAAGCGGTTCAGCCGGAAAATCCTTATGAATTTCCGCAGGCGTCGGCGTGTTTTATTCAAAGCGTCGAAGACAACATGGAAGCGATTATGGAATTGGCGAAAAGCGAGGCGTTGCTTTTCAAATTCGGGTCGGGAACAGGAACGGATCTTTCGACCATTCGTTCTGGACTCGAAAAATTATCCGGCGGCGGAAAACCATCGGGGCCGCTTTCGTTTATGCGTGTTTACGACCAAATCGCCGCCGTCGTGAAAAGCGGTGGAAAAACACGGCGCGCGGCAAAAATGCAATCGCTGAAAGTTTGGCATCCCGACGTCATGGAATTTATTGATTGCAAACAGCGTGAAGAAGAGAAAGCGAGGATACTCGTCAAAAACGGTTTGCATTGGGACAACGCTTATTCTTCGGTGATGTACCAAAACGCGAATTTGTCGGTTCGTGTGACCGACGACTTTATGCGTGCAGTAAAAGAAGATAAAAATTGGGCGACACGGTTTGTCACCGATTCGACCAAACGCGGACCGGAATACCGCGCGCGGGACGTGTTTGATAAAATAGCGAATTGTGCATGGCTCTGCGGCGATCCAGGCGTGCAATACGACACGACAATCAACCGTTGGCACACCTGTCCGAACAGCGGACGAATCAATGCGTCTAATCCATGCAGCGAGTATATGTTTATCGACGATTCCGCATGCAATCTGGCAAGCGTGAATTTGATGCGGTTTCATGATGAAAGCGGTATGTTTGACGCGAAACGGTTTATCGCGGCGTGCCGGATCGTATTTATCGCGCAGGATATTTTAGTAGATAGAGCGAGTTATCCAATTAAAAAGATTGCCGAAAACAGCCATAAATTTCGTGCCTTGGGATTGGGCTACTCAAATCTCGGCAGTTTGATTATGAGTATGGGATTGCCGTATGATTCGGACGACGCGAGAGGTTTTTGCAGCGTCGTGACCGCGCTGTTGCACGGCGCGGCGTGCCGGACGAGCGCAGAACTTGCCGGTTCAGTCGGTACGTTTGAAAGTTACGCCGAAAACAGTGTTTCGACATTGCACGTTATGGAAATGCACTGGGATGCGGTGAATAAAATTTCGACCGGTTATAAAATGCTTAAATCCGCCGCGCGGGAACTTTGGGACGAAGTGCTGGAAATCGGAAAAGCCAATGGTTTCCGTAACGCGCAGGCGACTGTTCTTGCTCCAACCGGAACGATCAGTTTTATGATGGATTGCGATACGACCGGTATTGAACCGGACATCGCTCTCATCAAATTCAAACAACTCGCCGGCGGCGGAAGGTTGAAAATTGTCAATCAAACCGTGCCGCTTGCGTTGAAAACGCTTGGCTATACGCAGGAGGAAATCGACCGGATTCAGCAATTTATTGAAGAAAAACATACCGTTGACGGCGCGAAAGATTTACAGCCGGGACATCTGCCTGTATTCGATTGTGCATTTCCCGCACCGGGTTCCGACCGTTGTATTGGTTGGCAAGCGCACTTGAGAATGATGGCGGCGGCGCAGCCGTTTATTTCCGGCGCGATTTCTAAAACGGTCAATATGCCAAGCAGCGCGACGAAAACAGATATTGCCGACGCTTACATGCTTGGCTGGGAACTTGGACTGAAAGCGGTTGCTGTTTACCGGGACGGCTCCAAAACCGCACAGCCGCTTTCCACTGGCAAAGAAAAAGAAGACGACCAAGAAGAAATATCCGAAACGTCCAAGAAATTGAAAAAATTTATCGCCGGTCCCCGTCGCGAACATCTTCCCGACACGCGGCAGTCCATCACACACAAATTTAATATTTCCGGGCATGACGGTTATATCACTGTCGGATTATATCACGACGGGCGACCGGGCGAATTATTTATCACGATGGCAAAAGAAGGCAGCACGATTGCCGGTTTGATGGACTGTTTTAGTACGGCGTTATCGATGAGTTTGCAATACGGTGTTCCGCTGAGCGTGTATGTGCAAAAATTCTCGCACACGCGATTTGAACCAATGGGCTTTACGAAAAACCCCGACATTCCGATTGCCAAAAGTATTGTCGATTACATTTTCCGATGGCTCGGTCAAACGTTTTTTGATGCGGAAGGAAATGCGATTTTACGCACTTCACCGGATTTTTTGGCATATAATCTCAAGACGCCTGCGATTCCCGTAAAAGATTCTGAATTTGTTACTGCTCATATTCAACCAACCGCGGAAGTTGAAAAAATGCCGGTGGATCATCTTGCGTTAGAACCGCCGAAACCGGCGGAAGGAACAACCGCGACACTCAGCGCACAGTATGCGTCATTCCAGTCAGACGCTCCAGCATGCGACGCTTGCGGCGCAATTACTGTCCGTAGCGGTAATTGCTACCTTTGTTACAATTGCGGTAAAAGTATGGGATGTTCGTGATTAGGAAAATTTTACATATTCCTTATCTTAAAATTTCAGCTTTCACTGGTATTGTTATGCTGTAAGACCTGAAAATCTCTGTTTTTTCAGAGAAAGTCTTGTATCAGTTTTTAGGATTTGATACAATACAAATAGTGTCGTGAACGGTTACAAAAACTTGACAAAATGTTATTAAAGTTTGGTAGGGTAATTTGTATTTGCCCGAAAATTCATGTCAGACGGTCATTCGTTGAAAGGCAGTCTGATGCATTTGTTTTTGTTCTCCGTTTCTGCAAATCCAAATAGAAAGGGTTTTACCATGTTACGTTTCAAATTCCATTGGTTGGCGTTATTGGCGTCGTTGATTTTGACTGTTTCCGCATCATGTGCGGAAAATCAAAACAAACAACTCTCGGAAATTCCCGCGTCGTTAGAAAAAGTAAAGACTGCGGAAGAAGCGGAAGCGTATATTGAAAACGTTTTTTCCGAGCTTTATGCAACAATCCAAACGGAAGAAGATGAAAAAAAATTCAAGCGTGAATATCCGCCCATTGCAATTGCGACGGCGGATAAAATCATTGCGTTGGCAAAAAACGATAAAATGTTGGAAACAGGATATGGGATCAAATTATTTGCGTTAAATTTGTCTTTGCAGGAAAAACCTGAAAATGAAGCGAAAATTGACGCGTTGGTTGACGAAATCACCCAAATCGGAAAATTTCCAGGGCTTCTTATTGCTCGACGGTTTTTGGTTTTTCATAAATATCAAGAACTGGATGCGAAGGAGCTTTCGCAAGAAAAGTTTGAGCTAATCAAAGAGGAAGCGAAAGCTTTGTTTCTTGCCGAACAAGAAGGATATGATGAGTT
>JAIRYX010000366.1 GCA_031267635.1 Planctomycetaceae bacterium | reverse complement strand
GCAAGGTTTTTAATAAAAAACACGGATAAACAGCAAATAACGTTGCAAATTATAACACACATTGGGAGAAGGGCAAGACGTTACTATAGTATTAAAGATGTTTTTTCAGACATGACTATGTACAAAAATAGGAGCATCAGAAATATATGGTTTTAATGAACCAACAAATCAAGTGTATATGTTTCAGAGTTCTGCTTTCTTTAATACTAATAGCCACAAAGAATTGCTTAGTGATCATGGGCAGAACAAAAATAAATCTGACATTCCGAAACCTTGGGATATTGATCCCAGTACTCCCTTATATGCAAAAGTTAGTGATGTGTCTTTTGATGGTAAAAAAGTATTCCGAGGGAGCGGGATATTTACTGAAAAGTCCACTCAAGCTTTATTAATAAATAATTTGGACAATTTTAAAACCAATGATTACCCTATTGTTGTCCAAGAATATACAAGTTATCTTGGATTCAAATTTCCTAATAAGCCAAGTGAATTTCAGGATTTACCAGAGTCTTATCCGTTATTTTTAGCGAAAAAAGGAAAATTACTGAGCGTAAAAACTGAAAACCTAAATGGTCATGATGCTTTACAAATCAAAATCAAGTCAACGTATCTTCTTTTTCCTTGGCAAAATCCTAGCCGGATATTTTGTTTTTGGTTGTTACCGGACTTGAATTATGCCATTAAACAGTGTGATATTTTAAGAGAAGATAACAAATTGGCATATAGAATTATTAATGATAGTTTTGAGAAATTACCTAATAAATCAATTTATCTTCCCAGAAAAACAGTGTTGGAATACTATACAAGCGAAATGCCTAATGCAGAAATATCATCGACTGTTTTATACAAAGAGATATTTTCTCTCGTCAGTGTATCAACCCAAAAAATAAATACAAATCAATTCACCTTACAAAATTTGTATTCGAAGCCAGGAACTCGTATTGCGGATCATGTTTTGTCAGATACGGATTCAGGTTTACAGTATGATATGCCCGCGAACCCCGCCGATCTTGACCGTGTGATAGAATCGGAATTGACCGGCAAAGATTTTACCCCAACGCCGTTACCGTCACGAGCGGCGATGATTATTCGTTGGATAATTATTCTGATAGGGCTTGGCATGATTCTTTATGCCGGATATAGGAAGTTTATTCAAAAAACATAAAAACTTTCTGCTTATTTCACATTTGGGGAAGGGATTGATTTATAAAATATTGGTAACTATTCAGTCGCCTAGCCAACTATACTAAAACTACTTCAAATTTATGTTTTCTCGCAAAGGCATGGAGGCACAAAGAATTTATTTTTTAGAATCCCTTGATGTTCTTGGCGCCTTTGTGAGAAACAAATTTTAAGATGAATCTAAATCCGCACAGGCAACTGGGTAACTACAGTCAGTTTTACCGAAAAATATCCCCTATTTCAGCCCTTATTTATAAAATTCCCTTAGTAGCTCGAATTGCACCAATATGCGCCCTTATTCCCTTATGTTTCGTTCGATTTTTTTGGGTAACAATCCATGATCTAAACAATAAGGGCGCGTTTGAGGGCTTTGTTGGTTACTAAGGGAGATTTGATAAATAAGGGCGACAATAGTAAAATCTTTCGGGCAACCAGTCAAGGGAGACATCGTCATTAAGATTGTTGCCCAATGTGGATTTATTGGGCTTGGGTAACTGAATCGTTACAGTATTGTATAAATCAATCCCCCCCCCAACATGTGAAATAAGCAGGAAATTTTGGCTACATACACGCCGCTAATATACAGCATATCATTCGACTTTTAATGGCATTGAAAGACATAATACATACCTACAGATATTTAGCCAAAATTAGAAGCCAATGATTGCCAATTAACAGGATTACGTCCAATTTGCAGTCGTTGTTTTACAGAACTTCGGGTTAAATTTTATTCGTGCATTCACGACAAAAAATAGAAAACGGCAGGCAAAAAACTTGATATTTACCTGCCGTTTGCCAAATTTTCAACTCACGAATGAGAGAAAATTCTCAAAAAAGCGTTTACTATCTTTCTAAAAGATATCTAAAAGAAAGTGTTTTCCCTCATGATAACGTTGCGGATAAGTATAAAAATTTGCCCAGCTACGATTGTATTGCGCCGGAACCTGCATTTCTACCGGATAACGGTGATACGGGTCGGGACCGCTACGAAAATACTCCTGCGGGTAGTAGCTATGCGGGTAATAAACGTAGGGATAATGGTAGAACTGGTTCCAATCCTGCGGATTGTAGTTCTTTCCCCACTGCCGACCGAATGCCTGTTGCGATTGCGGATCGGCAGCTTTAATATCTGCGGCAACAAAAGCTGACGCAACCAATACCGAACACGCGGTAAAAAGAATCGCTCGTCGAATCATAGTTTATCTCCGAATAATTTGTTTTGTACTCAAGAATCCATCCTGCCAAACAAGTGCCGCATATTCGCGGAACTTCAATTTTGCATTTTGAACGGGAGCAGCAAAATCAAAATGACGCTGCAATTCTCCATGCCGACTCATCCTGCGTCTCTAAATGTTTTAATCTATCGTCTGACGGAAAACAAAGATGTATAAAATTTCCCGCTTCTTTCATAAAAATTTCTTGACGGCAAGAATAACCGTCAAGAACGCAACATTCCTTTTTGCTTGCGTTGACAGAATTTCCGTTATTTCTGTTATCTTTCGATTCAGCTCGGCAAAAACGTCTCTGATCGCGGACAAAGAAGGTTGGATAAAGAATCGTTTTTGTTATGAGCGAATAAGATCGGCTCTATCCCGAAAGAAAATTTTATGATAAAATAAAAAAGCGTGAAATGAATTTGATGACGAGGAAGAAAATGCGGGAATAATGTTGTTTCGACAAGATGACAAGATTAACAAGACGGCGTCGAGAGAAAATATGAGCGAGGAAGGCAAAACTGATTCTCAAAAAGCGAAAATTCCGTTTAAATTTGTCTTTGGAGTTTTGCTGGTTGTTGGAGGGTTATACTTGGGGCGGCACTACGAAGTTCGGCTTGATGACAAAAAAGGAATTGTCGTAACCCGCCGAGTCGCCGACGGAAAAGATTCACCGTCACCGCAAAAACAACCGCCGCAAAACGAAAAACAACCGTCTGCGGTAACGCCGACTGAAGGCGTTTTGCCAATGACAACGTTTACAATAGCAACATGGGACTTATCGCCGCTCGACTTTGAAAAGATGGCGGACGCAACACGCGCGCAGCGAATCGCGGAAGTGATGGCGCAGTTTGATTTGACGGCGGTGCAGGGATTGATTCGAACCGCGCTCCCGTTGAATGAACTGGTTCGCCGCATGAATACCGACGGAAAGAAGTTCGCTTACGTCATTCCGAAAAATCTTGGAAACATGCCCGAATCGGCGGCGTTTCTATTCAACACGGCGGTTGTCAAATACGATCCAGAAAAAACTTACGAATTGGAGTCGTCTGTTTTGTCCTCCCGTCCGTTAGTTTCGTCGTTTTGCACGGTCGCGCCGCCGCAGGAACAAGCGTTTACGTTCAATCTGATTAATGTGAAAATTTCCGACAACCGCAAAGAGGCGGAATCGCAAATCCTCGGAGCCATATTCCGGCAAGTTCGGGACGGCGATCAAGCCGAAGATGATGTGATACTTCTCGGAAATTTTGGGGTGCCGGTTGCGCAAGCGGAATCGTTGCGGAGCGTACCGTATCTTGCGGTCGTCCACGAGAATCTGCCGACATCAATAAATGGAATCTATTCGACGGAAAACATTGCGTTTGACAAACTGCGGACAATCGAATATGTCGGCGGCGTTCAGACGGTAGATCTGATTAAGCGTTTCAATCTCAATCTCGGTGACGCGAAACGAATGACAGAACATCTGCCGCTTTCCGCCAAATTCAGCGTGTTTGAAGCGGGCAGTTCGGGAAAATAAAGGATTCTCTTGCAAGGGGATTCTTCTATAAAATTTATTGATTTTGGGCGTCCTTGAAACAAAAATTGTTCTACTACCAAGTCCAATAATTGCTACCTTGATAAGCTAATTGTTTTAGCAAACGTTCACAAGAACGACCTCAATCATCTTGTTGATATTAACGAGCGGAGATAAACCGCTCAATTGTCAAAATCTTAACAACAAGATAAAAATCAGGCAAGACTAAATGAAAAAAACTTAAATGAATAACTCCTGTTACGCATGAGCTATCGTAACGATTCAGCCGCTCCAACCCAATAAATTTGCACTGGGCGTCTGAATAATTATCCGAAAGATTTTACTGTTGCAGCCCTTATTTATCAAGTTTCCCTTAGTAGCCGACATAGCCCCCAAAACTCGCCTTTAATGTTTTAGGTCATGGATTGTTATCAAACTAAATGGAACGAAAAATAAGGGAATAAAGGTGCATGTTGGCGCGATTGGGGCTACTAAGGGAAAAAAGGAAAAAGTTGATAAATAAGGGCAGCAATAATAATCTGTTCCGGTAAAATTGACGGTAACTATTCCTTTGTCCTGTACGGATTTATTTGGTGTGAGCGACTGAATCGTTACGTTTCCTGAATGTTAATCGCTCATGCGTAACATGAGTGAATAAATATTCTGCGCACTCAGTATTAGAATCTACCACTACTCATCGCAACATCAAACCAACCTCCTCGAAATGCGAAATAAGCAGATTTTTTTCTTTTTCATTAAAAATCTCTCTTTCCTGTAATGGAGAAAATTGTTATTGTTCAACATCGAAATTTGACATGCCGTAAAATAGGCAGAATAAAAAACAGACGCGAGTTACGTCATTAAAAAGCGTTGGCACGGAGTAGCTTATGACCGTTACAACAACGGCACCGACAGAAAATATTGATCAGTTGTGGGTAAAATTTAAGGAAAATATTTCCAATACGGAATTACGTAACCGTTTGGTGGAAAAGTACATGCCGATTGTGCGCCATCGCGGAGAGCGAATTTGGTCGCGTCTCCCTGACGGTGTGGAATTGGATGATCTGATTTCGGCAGGAACTTTTGGGTTAATGGACGCGATCAATGCGTTCGATTTAGAGCGAGGAGTGCGGTTTGAAACATTTTGCATTCCGCGAATTCAAGGAGCGATGCTCGACGAACTTCGGTCAATGGACTGGGTGCCGCGAATGGTGCGGTCGAAAGCGAGTAAAATCAACGAAGCATACAAAATTCTTGAAGGGAAATTTGGCAGAAAACCTTCCAACGAAGAAATGGCAGAACATCTTCTGGTTTCGGTGGCGGAATTTGAAAAAATGTTGACCGAAACGCACGGCGTCAATTTAACAAGTCTTGACAAAAAATGGTTTGAAACCGACAGTTACAAAGATGTTAGAGAAATTGACGTTCTTGCTGACAAACGAAGCGAAGACCCTACAGAACGTCTTCGTAAAACAGAAATGGTTCGGGCTTTTACACGTGGTCTGACCAAAAATGAGCGTCTTATTATTATTTTATATTATTTTGAAGAAATGACGATGAAAGAAATCGGCATGACACTGGAACTTTCGGAAAGCCGTGTCAGCCAAATGCACACCGCGATAGTAGACCGAATGCGAAAACTCCTTATGGAACGCAAAGGAGATTTTTAAAAGTTTTCTTTTCTCATATAATAAACAAACATCATGTTTGTAGTACGAAGTTCCTCAAATTCCCTTTGATATGAAAAAGGTCAAATTTATAGGTATTTTACGTTGGAAAATGTCAAGTGAAATTGCGTGACTTTGTAGTAGATACAGCGTTCACAAATAATCTTTTATATTTAGCCATCCCTGAAAAATTTTTCGATAAAATTTTCTGCTGTTTCAAATTTAGGGGAGGGATTGAGTTATAAAATACTGCCACTATTCATTTGCCCAACCCACATAAATTCGCACAGGGTAACAATCTTAATGACGGCGTTTCCATTGACTGGTTATCCGAAAGATTTTACTATTGCCAGTAAAATTGACAGGAACTATAACAGTCGTAACTATTCAGTTGCCCGGTGCGGATGTATGTGGTCTGATCAATTGAATAGTTACAAAATACTTAAATATCTTTATTTGTCTTAGTGTGTATTTTAGTAATCTTGTATTTCTATTTTGTTCAGCTTACCTAATGATTGATGGACAAAGTTTATTCCCTTCCCCCAATATGAAATAAGCAGCCAATTTTTATTGTAAACCACATATTATTTGATTTTATGCCGCAATATTCTATATTATTAGGAATCTGAATTAACATTATTTTCAAGAAAGCCAAAAGAAGACGAAAGGTTTAGATACAAGTTGCCGATTTTTTATATTAGGAAATTAAGTTTCCTGCTTAATGAAAAATTTATTTGGTTTCGATTTTATTGTTGACTTGTTATTTTGAAAAATTTTTACTCTAAAAACATGATACATTGAATTCCCAGGGGGGGAACAGTCCGGTGTGATCTTGGTGCAAGCGATCCCCGGACTGTCTTTATTTCTTGGAAAGCTTCTGAAAAAACTGTTCATTCTTGGGTTGCCTCTAAAATAGAGCCAATCACGAAATAATCCCGTGTTTTTTTTCATAATCCACAATATCCGCTTCATATTGCAATGTAAGAGCGATGTCGTCAAGACCTTGTAACAAACAATTTCGGCGGAAATCATCTAATTCAAACGCGAATGAAAGACCGCAGTGGGGCATAATTTGTTTATTTTCGAGATCAATAGTCAACGTCAACGGTTTTTTCTTCGCTGCAAGCTGAAATAACGACTCGATTTGCTCATCAGATAATTTAATTAACAAAATACCGTTTTTGAAACTGTTGTTGTAAAAAATATCGGCAAAACTCGGAGCAATCACGACACGAAATCCGTAGTCGGCAAGTCCCCAAGGTGCGTGTTCGCGGCTTGAGCCGCAACCGAAGTTATTACGTGCCAAGAGAATAGTTGCGTTACGATATTCCGGTTGGTTCAATTCAAAATCAGGGTTTTCTGAGCCGTCAGGAAGAAACCGCCAATCAAAGAAGAGAAATTGTCCAAATCCGCTCCGTTCAATGCGTTTCAAAAACTGTTTCGGCATGATTTGGTCGGTATCAACATCACTACGGTTCATCGGAACCAAAACGCCAGTATATTTGACAAATGGTTGCATGATTTCTGTTTGAAAAAATAGGTTGAAAAATAAAAACTTGGAAAACCTTCCGGCAATCTTTCTTTAATTTTACCGCGAATACGCTAATATTTACGAATTAAAATTGCGGCTGAATAGTTAAAAAATCATTATACAGAATTGTGTTTCTTCGGGAAGTTAGTCAAGAAATTTTTCTCTCTTTTTATTAACTATGCAATATAGCGATTTTGACGGAAAAATTATTTTTCTCTATTTTGAAGTTTTCTCTAGTTGTGAGGGGAAAACTTCCGATAAATCAGTTGACCGATATTACCAATTTAACTGCGGAAAAGGAAATTGGCTGTTAAAAACGGTGTTCCAAATGCTGGGCTTCGTCTTGATGATGGCTTGCCGATTGTAATATTCCGCTTTGTGTTTTTCACGGAGGAGAATGATGCGTTATTTTCTTTTAGCTTGTTTATTGGCTTGTGCCGCACTGACAAGCGTAGGTTGTATTTTACCAGCGTACAGCGCCAACCCTCAACGCCGCGTCCAGCAGGAACTTTATGATTCTGAAAATCTTCGCAATGCTGAAGCGGAATGGGAACGTTGGTGGATGGTCGATAAACCAAGCAGTTTGACAATGGAGCGGTTACATGGCAGTATCATGTAACACATTCAATAAATATTTATTTGTCGTGTTTTTTAAGACGCTTTTGTCTGAAAAGCACGGCATTTTTTCTTTCTGGATGTAACGCAAACTGATCAGCAACCTATTCCCGAAAAAGTGTGGAGTCGCTGATTATTTGAGGATACAGGTCTTGTGTAATCGAAAGACGTACTATACAATTCTTTAATGGTTTTTGCTTACGGGCAGAATTTCTTGCTATAATAAAATTCTTTCAATGTTTCTAAATTATGGCATTTTTCTAAAAAATTAAGACACCCCAAAATGCGAAACAAGCAGAAAATTGGCATCGGGCGGGTATTTGTCACTTACACACAAGTGTGCCTTTTTCGCTATCACATGATCAATTACGACAATGTCAAAACAAGCCAAGATAAATTTATAGGATAACATTATGGTAAACTCTATTTGGTCAATAAGACGTTTCAAAGAAGGGCGGCTTGTTGTGAGGATTGTTTTTGTTACATCGTTTTTCGTATTATCTGTTTTTGCTTTTTCACAAGAGATAGCGGCGGCAGAAAACCAACCAAACGACGAATTGTCTATTCTTTACGGTGAATATAAAAATTACCGACAAAAAAATTCTCAATTTGATAATTCCCACGAACAAAAATGGGCGGTTTCGTTGCTGGCTTGCTATAAAAAAAATCCCGATTCGCCCGCAATTTCCAAGGTTTGTTTGCAGCTGATTGCTATGTACAATACGCTTGGCGACTGGTATAGAACGATTCATATCACGGAATACGAGTTAGCCAAATCTCATCCATCGTTGGATAAAACTTTTCTCAATGAACAACTATTAGAGGCGTGTTCATCGGCGGCTTTCATGGAACATACGCAAGGAAACTTGGATAAAGCCCAAAAAAACGCGACTAAAGCTATTGACGTTATGAAAAACTATTGGAAAGCCGCATCCAAAGAAGAAAAAAATATTATCACGGGAATACAATTGTCCTATAAAATTTTATTACTTCAAAATATGATATTGAATTTACCTCAAGATGCAATAGCGACTTCTCAACAAATCATTGAAAAATTTTCTCAATTGAAAAATAAAGAAGATTGCTTTGATGAGGAGTTATTACATGGATATACATTGGATGTTTTTTACATAGAAAAAATAAAAGCGGAAATTGAAGCTGGAGAAAATGAAGCTGCTTTTAAAACAATAGAACAATACGGCGAATTGCCGGAATTTCCTCATGCAAGTTACGTGGGAGCAAGCTATTTTGTTTGTGAAGCAATTGCAAAAATTTATCCTGATAGAAATAAAGATTATTGTCAATTTTTAACCTCTTGGATAAATAATCACAATCAATGTCGGATGAATTGTCCCGCTCTTTAGAACGGGAATAATAATGCTTCTTTTTTCTAAAACGCGCCGAAATTGCCGATTCGCGCAGAAACGGCGCGTTTTTTTCATTTGGAATTTTCGCGTCAACGCAAAACGTTAAGAAAAATTCCTTCTTGTCGAAATCCTAACTCTTTGAGGTTATTTGCTTTATAAAAATCTTGAAAAGTTTTTGCGTCTCGGTAAATTTATTGGCGCACTTTTTGATAATGTATCAACCGGACATTTTATCGCATCGAAAAATAGCGTCTGCGAAACTCCGCGTGTTTCATCGTTAAAGATTTTTGCGTGAAACGTTAAATCCGATTTAAAAATTCCTCATGAACCATTAAGCAAAACCATGTCATTTGGACTTTACATTTCCGCCGAAGGGGCGCATGCTCAAAATTATCGTCTTGAAACGATTGCCAATAATATTGCCAACGTGGACACGCCGGGGTTTAAGCGGGAACTGGCGATGCAGCAGGCGCGTTTTACCAAAAGAACGGAACTCGGTCAGGACAGCGAATATTCCGGCACGATGAACGACGTTTCCGGCGGCGTGCGGACAATCGGGACATTGACGGAATTTAAGCAAGGAAAGTCTATCGCGTCCGGTCACAAAGAGGATATGGAAATTGTCGGCGAGGGCTATTTTGTCGTGCAGGATATGCAGACCGGCGAGCAGCTTCTGACACGAGCGGGACAATTTGACGTCTTGTCGGATGGGCAATTGGTCGCGTACAGCGGTCCGACGCAATATGCCGTGTGCGACGCCGGTTTGAACCCGATTGTTCTCAATCCGAATGAACGCTGGGATGTGCGCGACGGCGATGCGGCAATCGTTCAGGGCGGCGGTGCGACGCAAGTGGCGTTAGTTGTGCCGAATGATCAATTTCAGATGGTCAAACAAGGACAAAATATGTTCAAGTGCGAAGCGGGATTTACGCCGAAAGAGGATCGGGAGCGAAGTATTAAATCCGGTCATTACGAAGGTTCGGCGGTCGATCCGGCGGCGGAAATGGTCGAATTGATTGCCACCTCGCGTTTGATTGAAACGAACGTCAAAATGATTCAGCAACAAGACCAGATGACCGAAGGACTTATCGGAAGAGTATTGAGGACGGCGTAAATGAAAACAAAGTTTGGTAGGGGCAAGAAATTTTTTGCCCCTACGCGAATCCCCAATGTTCCTGACGTCCCTTGGAGCGAGTACCGAAAACCCCAAAAGATATTCCCCGAAGATTTTCGCTTAGGTTGCGAGAGCTTCCGCTCAGGTTGCGAGAGCTTCCGCTCAGGTTGCGAGAGCTTCCGCTCAGGTTGCGAGAGCTTCCGCTTAGGTTGCGAGAGTTTCCGCTTAGGTTGCGAGAGCTTCCGCTTAGGTTGCGAGAGTTTCCGCTCAGGTTGCGAGAGCTTCCGCTTAGGTTGCGAGAGCTTCCGCTTAGGTTACGAGAGCTTCCGCTTAGGTTGCGAGAGTTTCCGCTTAGGTTACGAGAGTTTCCGCTTAGGTTGCGAGAGTTTCCGCTTAGGTTACGAGAGCTTCCGCTTAGGTTGCGAGAGTTTCCGCTCAGGTTGCGAGAGTTTCCGCTTAGGTTGCGAGAGTTTCGGAACATGTTCCGGCGGTTTCGGATCGGACGCCGGGTTCATTGGTTTAAATGCTTTCAGAGATTGACTTTATAACAACGGCGTCAGTTAATAAGTCGATTACCCTGTTCAATAAGACGCCGCCATTTTACTTTAGGAGGTTAGATTTATGCCAAATGCCCATTACATACCCGGTAAGGATTCAGAGTTCCTCGCTTGGAGCGAGAACTTCCTTACGCAGATTGTGAATCATGCGACCGCATGGGGGATTCCCACTGATCTAAAGCAGGCGCTGCAAACCGCGTATGACGATTTTTACACGTTTTATATGCAATCCGCCAGTCCGACGGAACGAACCGCCGTCATTACCGAGCAAAAGAATGTCGCTCGGAAGGAATTGGAAAAGCAAATTCGCGAGTTGGTGGGCTATTGGCTGAAAAATCCGGTGATCACCGACGCCGACCGGATCGCTTTGGGCTTGCCGATTCATAAAACGACTCATACGCCCGCGCCGGTGGCAACGACGTATCCCGATTTCGATATCGATAGCAGCACGATTCGGCGGCTGACGATTCATTTTTACGATCAGGGACAAAAGAAATCCAAAGCGAAACCGGTCGGACAGCACGGGGCGGAAATTCGCTGGGCGATTTTGGACGCGCCGACGCAAAACGTGGACGATCTCATTCATTCGTCCTTCGATACGCATACGCCGTTTACTTTGGATTTCAACGGAACGCAACGCGGACAGACCGTTTATTTCTGTCTCCGCTGGGAAAACACCCGCGGCGAAAAGGGTCCCTGGAGCGAAATCACCAGCGCGATCGTGCCGTAAGAGCGGCAAGGGACAAAAGAGACTTTTGGGACAAATGAGACTCAAGGGACTTTAGGGGCAGGAATTTCCGAACAAGAATTTCCGAAAAAGAATTTCTGAAATCAGAAAAATGAGTCCCTCATGTCGCTGAAGTCCCTCATGTCCCTTGTCCTTTTTCAACGAAAACCGAATTTACGAAGTAGAAACACTTTTAACCCACTCTTTTCAAAAGGAGGACACGATGAAACTTGTTAGTTTGACGCTAACATTGCTTGCCCTGACCGCAGCGTTTGCGCGGGGAGAAGACAAGCCGAATATTTTGCTGATTCACACCGACGACGTCGGCTGGGGCGACTACTCAGGGTACAACCCGGAAAGCAAAATCCAAACGCCGGAAATCGACAAATTGGCGAAGACCGGTATCAAATTCAACCATGCTCATACGCCGGCGGCTCTGTGCGCGCCGACGCGGTACGCTTTGCTGACAGGGAATTATCCCTGGCGCGGGCGTTATCCTGCCGGCGACTGGAATTGGCACACCGATACGCAATTCCTGCCCGGTCAAAAAACATTTGCCCATTTTGTTAAACAAGCGGGCTACCGAACGGCGATTTTCGGCAAAGCGAATCTCGGTTTGGTTTATGAAACAATGATCGACGACAAAACGCCGGATTTTTCGTCGAAGCTGAAAGAGGGACCGATTGAATGGGGGTTCGATTACTCTTATATCATTCCGCGCGGTCACATGACGTTCCCTTACGTTTACTATGAAAACAATGTTTTGGTCGGCGATCCGAAAAACGTCGTGCCGCTCAAAGCCGGTCAGTTAAAAGGAAATTCGGCTGTTACCGCCGACGGTCCCGGTTATTCCGACTGGGATAGCGCAGACGTCGGAAGAACGCTTACCGAAAAGGCAACCGCTTTCATTGACGACGTCCTTGCGACAAACAAAGCGGAAGGAAACAATCATCCGTTTTTGATTCACTTCAACACCGACGGCGCGCACACGCCGCATACGCCGGCGGAAACGCTTTTTGACCGGAAACTCAAAGGCGAAACGATCACTCCGCAAACGGATATGATTCTCGAAACCGAGATTATCGCCGGTCAGCTTGTCAAAGTTCTCAAAGAACGGAATTTGTACGCGAATACAATTATTATCGTAACAAGCGATAACGGCGGTATTCCTGCGGGCAAACTGGAAAAATTCGGACACGACGCGGTCGGCGGATTGCGCGGCAGTAAATCAACGATTTGGGAAGGCGGTACTCGCGTTCCGTTCATTGTTCACTGGGGCGACGACACGGAAGCCGGCTCAAAAATTAAGCCGGGAACAGCGACCAATCAAGTGATTGGAACGCACGATCTTGCCGCGACGTTTGCGGAAATCGCCAATGTGGAACCGGGCGAAGATCAAGCGTTGGACAGCGTGAGTTTCCTTCCGGTTCTGCTCGGAAAACAGAGTGAAGATCAACCGATTCGCGAGAGTTTGTTGGTTCAGTCCAGTCCGGGTTCAGATATTGAATTTCCATTCGTCGGGAAAGTACCGGAACAGTTCCGAAACAAACCGCAACCTCAAAAAGCTTATAAAAACTCCCGTGCGAAAGCGGCTCAGGATAAAGGTTTTGACGGGATTGCTCACGCTGTGTTGAAAAACAATTGGAAACTGTTGCTTGGTTTGCAAGACGAACCGCAATTCCTTGCCAATCTGACGCAAGATCCCAAAGAAGCGACCAACCTTGTCGAAAGACCGCGCCAACAAGAACGGGTGGAAGAATATCAGGCAATTTACAAGTCCATCCGCGAATCAAAACGCAGTACTCCGCCGCTCCACTTGGCGAAGTAAAAATTAAAAATTTTTTGATTGAAACTCCTCTCGCTTTAAAATTCGGTCTTATTTCCAAAGGGACACGAGGGACAAAAGAGACTTTAGGGACATGATATACATCTCCCACTTGAAATTTCGACTTTATAAGACAGTGTTGATCGTGTCCTCAAAGTCCCTTTTGTCCCTCATGTTCCTTTTTTGATGAAAGCCGACATTCAAGTGCGAGGAGTTTATACCGAAGCCGGTATGGGCGATAGGCTTCGCCCCTGAGCAACCGCTTCACGTTGTTGCGCTTGCGTGTTCAGCTTCGGGAATTTCAAAACAGCTTGAGTATATTAACAACAAGCGAAACCACAAAATATGAAAAATATCATTTTACCAATATTATTGTTCTTGTTTTTAGAACAAGCGAGCGTTGTTGCGGACAAGCCGAATATCTTATTTATCGCGGTGGACGACATGCGCGATTGGGTTGGATATATCGGTACGCATCCGCAAACAAAGACGCCGAACATTGACCGACTTGCGTCGCAAGGCGTGGCGTTTACTCGTGCCTATTGCGCTGCCGCCGTTTGTAATTCGTCGCGGACGGCGTTGCTGACCGGTTTGCGTCCTTCGACAACCGGCGTTTATGAAAATCAGCACGACTGGCGAAAAATCGTGCCGCAAAATGTCGTAACGCTTCAACAACATTTTCAGCAAAGCGGTTACGAAACCTTTGGTTCCGGTAAAATTTATCACGGCGGTTTTCCCGCGCCGGACGGTTGGGACGATTATCTGAATCTCAACGGTAAAAAACTTATCGGTAATTCTTCGCCGATAACCGCGCTCGCAGATGAAGACGATTTGTATGCAGACGGCGTCGGCGGTATAAAATTTCGTCCGTTGAATTGCAACGATGAAGATATGACTGATTATCACGTTGTGCAATATGGAATTGAACAACTTCAGAAAAAGCATGACAAACCGTTCTTTCTTGCGGTCGGTTTGATTAAGCCGCACATGGCATGGAACGTTCCGAGAAAGTATTATGATTTATTTCCGCTCGACAAAATCATTTTGCCGGAAGTGAAAGAAAATGATTTAGACGACGTGCCGCCGGAGGGAATCGCGTTGGCAAAACCGCAGGGAGACCACGCGAATATTTTAAAATCGGGACGCTGGAAAAACGCCGTGCAAGGATATTTAGCGGCGATTGCGTTTAGCGACGCGCAAATCGGACGATTGTTAGACGCTTTTGAAAAAAGCGAATACAAAGAAAACACGATAGTCGTTTTCTGGAGCGATCACGGCTGGCATCTCGGCGAAAAAGAACATTGGCGAAAATTTGCGTTATGGGAAGAAGCGAATCGCGCGCCGTTGATTTGGAAAGTTCCGGGACTGACTCCGACCGGCGTAAAAACCGACGCACCGGTTGATTTCATGCACATCTACCCGACGCTTTGCGACCTTGCCGGAATACCGCTTCCCGCGCAGCAGCTTGAAGGGAAAAGCATTCGTTCTTTGTTGGCGAACCCGGAGAAAAACGCCGATACGGTTGCCGTCATGACGTATGGTTTTAACAATCACGCTGTGCGGACGAAAAATTGGCGGTACATCCGTTACAATCACGGCGGCGAAGAACTTTACGATGAACAGAAAGACCCTAAAGAATGGAATAATCTTGCCGTCAACGAAGACGTTGCCGCCGTGAAAAAAGAATTGTCGCAGTATCTTCCGAAAATCAACGTTCCCGATCCGGTGAAAAACAACTCGAAAGATTCGCAAAATCAACGCCAACGAAATCAGCAATATTGAGGAGACCGATACAATGAAATTCCAGACAACTTTTTTACTTTTTCTCTCGCTGACTTTAACGCTGATTTTAACAGCGTCGTCGATTGTTGCGGAGGACAAAAACGCCGCAATCCCCAACGTGTTATTTATCATGGTGGACGAAATGCGGGCGGATGCACTAGGCGTCGCCGCGAAAGATTCGCCTTATCAAACGCCGACGCTGGATCGTTTAGCGGCGGAAGGCGTGCGGTTTTCGCAAGCATATACGGTTGCGGCGGTCTGCGTCTCGTCGCGTTACAGTTTCTTCACGTCGCGGTATTCTCATGTTCACGGAGCGGTCAACAACAATATAAAAATTCGCGAGCCGCAGATTTTGTTGCCTAGCATTATGAAAAAACTTGGTTACGAAACAGCGATTTCCGGCAAGCTGCATTTTTCGCCGAATAATCTGGATTATGATTTCGATTATTTCTGGTCGTTTTCCAGTGAAGGACCGAAGAAGTTGCAAACGTGGCCCCAATATCTCGCGGAAAAATACAAACCGGCGGAACGCAAAGTTACAGAACAACCGTTTCCCGGTCATAGACTTGGCGGCGATCTCGGCAAATTAACCTATCCGCAAGAAGATACGCAATCTTCTTGGATTACCGATCGCGCGGTGGAGTTTTTTAGTCTCCGTGATAAATCCAAACCGTTCTTTTTGTTTGTCAGTTATTTGGAGCCGCACAGCCCGTCGCATTTGGCGGAGCCGTATTGGAGTCAATATCTGGCGGAAAAAGAAAAGGTGAAACTCTCTCCCACTTTTGTTCCGAATCGTGAACCGGCGTCGGAGGACGAAATCGAACGGCGCGGACGCGGCTGGGTTTCCGATCCGAATATTGCTAAAGCGATGACCGCCGCTTATCATATCAAAGTCAAAGCAATTGACGATAATATCAAACGGCTATTAGACGGCTTAAAAAAAGCGGAATTGGAAGAGGATACGCTCGTCATTTTCACGTCGGATCATGGCAACATGCTTGGCGATCACAATCGTTGGTTTAAGGGCGTAACGTATGATGGTTCGTCGCGTATTCCATTGATTTTTAAAGCTCCGAAAAGTTCCGCTTACGCCAAAACGTTCAACAACGGTAAAACGGTGGATAAACTTGTCGAAAGTATTGACGTGGCTCCAACGTTGCTTGAAATCATCGGTAAGCCGTTGCCGGATGATCCCGGATTTCAGGGAAAAAGTCTTGTGCGGCTTGCGGCGGGAGATGATTCCGATTGGGAAAACGTCGTGTTTTCCGAACGAACCGGAATGTTTGTCCGCGCCGGTCAATATAAATTTGTGCGTTACGACCGTGACAACGGAACGATTGATTATCAGTTATTTGATTTGAAAGACGATCCGCTTGAAACAAAAAATCTGATTCACAATGCGGAATTGAAATCCGTCGTTGATGATTTGAAACAAAAGCTCGAAACATGGCAAAACGAAAATCCCGATGTTCCGAAATATCACGGTCTCGAACCAAAATTTTCGCCCGAAGATACGTGAGTCGGTTACCAACAACCAACGCCGCTTTTTTGAAATTCTACAACTATCACAAACCAACAATTAGGAATCAATCAACATGAAGAAATTGTTGCAATTAATGATTGTTATTTTTTTAACAATAACGGCTCATGTATTCGGAGCGGACAAACCGAATGTTTTATTTATTGCGGTTGATGATTTGCGTCCTGAATTAGGGTGTTACGGAAACAACCGGATTCAATCGCCGAACATTGATCGTTTAGCGAAACAAGGTACGGTTTTTGAACATGCGTATTGTATGGTTTCTGTTTGCGGCGCGTCCCGTTCCGCGTTGTTGACGGGAACACGTCCGAAGTACAACCGTTTTGTTTCCGCACATATTTACGCTTCGAAAGACGCTCCGAATGCGATTCCGCTCAATACGCATTTCAAAAATAACGGTTACACAACAATCAATAACGGGAAAGTATTCCATTTTGTTGACGATCACAACGATGGTTGGAGTGAACCGGCGTGGCGTTCGAAGCAACCGGCTTATGCGTTACGGGAATCGAGAGAGACGTTGCAAAAAGATCGGGAATACAAAGCGGAAATCAATAAACTAAAAAATAATAACCCCGACACACGCGGTCCGGCATGGGAATCCGCCGACGTAACAGATAACACTTACGCCGACGGTCATACGTTGGAAAAAAGTCTGACCGATCTTCGCCGTCTCGCTAAAGAAGACAAACCATTCTTTCTTGCGGTCGGATTTTTGAAACCGCATCTGCCGTTTGTCGCTCCGCAAAAATACTGGGATTTGTACAAAAACGACGATATTCAACTTCCTGAAAATTTCCGTTACATTCCTCATGATGTTCCTGCCGAAGCCGTTCATAATTTTGGTGAATTGAGAAATTATTCGAATATTCCCAACGGAAAAGAACAAATTTCCGACGAAACGGCAAGGACATTGATTCATGGTTATTACGCTTGCGTCAGTTACACGGATGCGTTGATCGGGCGTTTGCTTGACGAACTGGAATTATTGAAACTTTCGGACAACACCATTGTTGTACTTTGGGGCGATCACGGCTGGCATCTGGGTGAGCATACGATGTGGTCAAAACACGCCGTGTTTGAAAACACCATGAATGCGCCGCTGATTATTAAATTACCCGGACAAAAAGAAACAAAACGCTTTCCGTTCCCGGTTGAGTTTATTGATATTTATCCAACGTTAAATGAGTTGGCGGGTTTGCCGGAGCCGCAGAAAAATCAGTTACAGGGAAAAAGTCTTATCCCATTGATTGAGAAACGGATTGTACCGGAAAAATTGTACGCTGCCGGACGTTACGGTGCCGGTGATACGATTTTCGACGGACGTTTCCGTTACAGCGAATTTCGCGACAAAAACGGCGGCGGGCAACTTGTTTCACGAATGTTGTTCGATCACAAAACCGACCCGCGCGAAAATATCAATGTCCTTAATCGTCCCGAAAATACTGCAATTATTGAAGAACTTTCAAAAGAATTAAAACGAACAATTGATCTGCCGTAGTTTGGCGGAACGGAGTTTTTGTGTAATAAAAAAACATAACCCATTAAAAAACAAAAACATGACTCACAAACAAATTTTTTCAAAACGCAGCCGTGTTTTTCGCTGTATTATTTCTTGCGCACAATTTCTCGTTACTTTTCACGAATAACAAGATTAGCGCGGCGGATATTTTGCCGGATAAAAGCGAAGTGAACAATATACTTCTCACGCTCGAAATTTCGACTTTTAAAAAGTGTTGATCGTTCATCATGTCCCCAAAGTTCCTTTAGCGGCAACAACAGGTTTGAATGCTGTCGAAAATGAAAAAAATGTTTCGGCAACATTGCCGTCAGTTGCGCTGTTCAAAAATGGTGTAACGGTTGTACAACAAGAGATTGATATTCCTGCAGTCGGCGTGTATTGCTGAAACGATATACCGCCGACAATATTGTATTGGTACAATGCGGGCTACTAAGAGGATTTCATACATTGTCAACAATGTTGATCACTGCTACGGTTTACGCGACTTTTCGTGGAGGATTGGCGACAGCGACACAATAGCGATTGAATATTCATTACGAATTTCAAAATCTTCGTAACAAATTCATGCGTTTATGGCGAAAAAATGAATTTTTCAGGAATTACTCTTTGAAATCGTATTGACAGACTGCGAAAAACAAACTATACTGATTTCTAACTTTGCTGATTTAGGGAAATCTCCGAATCAGTAAATTTAATTAAAAATCAGCTTATTGCTGCGGTGTTTTGTGTCGCGGTTTTCAAAAAGCTGATCAAATCAGGGTGAATGACAATCAGTTTTTTGATTTCTTAACCTGTTGGAGTTCTTCGTGTTACGTTCTTTCGGCAATTTCTTCAGTCCATGGAATTTGTTGTCTTGAATGATTTCCAAACAGGCATCTAACTTATGAGCTTGATATTGAGAACTCTTGGTTTTTATTTGATTAAATCAATCCGGTACGTTTCATGTTTTGAATTTGTACTGTAATATTGCACTTTTTACCAAACCGCAGAATCTGATTTTAGTACGACTGGTACCTTTTTTTTTCGGCGGACTTTCTTGGTTTTCACGGATGGAACAAAAGAGAAAATTTCAAAAATCACGGTGATTATCGTGCAAAACAATGCCGGAATATCGTGTCCGGCGTTCTTTCACGGACTGTTTTTACATTTTTAAGGTGTTATATGTCAAAAAAACATAACAGTAATGGCAACGGCAATCGCCGTCCATCAAACAGCGGACGCAACAACAATTCCCACTCCGCTTCTTCTTCCATGCGGAACGTTTCTCGTTCCGGTAAAGTTACAACACCGCGTCCCGGACCGAAACCGATCGCTTCACGGCGCCCTCGCGGCGAAGTTGATGGAAACGGAAATCTTGATCCCACAGCATTTTACGATGACGAAGGCGCGCTCGAATTACATCCGAACGGTTACGGATTTTTGCGTAATCCAAGTTTCAATTACGCTCGCCAACTTTCCGATCCATTTGTGCCGGGAAATATGATCGAAAAATACGGATTTCGCGAAGGTGTTTATATTCATGGTTCGGTTCAACCGGGTCAGAAAGGAACAGGTCCGCGCCTGCGGGAAATTTATGAAGTAGACGGACTACCAGCGGACGAGTATTCTAACGTCAAAAATTTCGAAGAACTCACGCCAATCAGCCCGGAAGAATGGTATCGATTGGAAACCAATCCAAGCACGATGACGACGCGAGTGATGGATTTGCTTACGCCGCTCGGACGCGGACAACGTGCGTTGATTGTCGCGCCGCCGCGTTCCGGTAAGACAGTTTTGCTGCACGACATCGCGCAGGCGATTCGCGCGAATTACAAAGACGTGAAAGTCATTGTTCTTTTAGTTGATGAGCGTCCCGAAGAAGTTACCGATTTCAAACGTTGCGTTGATGCGGAAGTCGTAGCGAGCAGTCTCGATTGCGAAATTGAAAGCCATGTGCGACTTGCTCAGATTGTTATTGAGCGATGCAAGCGACTTGCGGAAATGGGGAAAGACGTATTTTTACTGCTGGATTCGATCACGCGGCTTGCCCGTGCGTTCAATAAATGGGTTGGTAATACCGGACGAACAATGACCGGCGGTGTGGACATCAAAGCGATGGACATTCCGAAAAAACTTTTTGCGACAGCGCGTTTGTTTGAAGAAGGCGGTTCGCTAACGATTGTCGGTACGGCGTTAGTTGAAACCGGTAGCCGAATGGATGATTTGATTTTCCAAGAATTTAAAGGCACGGGAAATATGGAATTAGTTTTAGATCGCAAACTTGCCGACCGTCGCATTTGGCCCGCAATTGACGTTGCGCAATCCGGCACACGGCGTGAAGAAAAACTTTTCCCACCGGAAATGCTTCGCGGCGTAACAATGCTACGCCGAATGCTTGCCCAAATAAATCCAGTCGAAGCAATGGAAGAACTCACGAACAAATTAGGACGCTACCCGACTAACGCTGAGTTTATCTTTTCGTTTATTGAACGGAGTTCAAAATATTGAACGTTCATGTCGCAAATCTCTCTGTTGTCCTTAATGCTATCATGTGTTCTCAAATGTAAGACAATTTAAAATCACCTTTTGCTTTAATCATGTCTCTTTGGAAAATAGCTTATCGGAGTATTCAGCATCGTTCGCTCTCTTCTGTATTGACGGCATTTTCGTTGTCGTTGGGAGTGGCGATGGTCGTGTTGGTTATTGTGATTATCGGAGTGATTCGCTCGTCGTTTAATCGTGGGACGCAAGGTTACGACCTGATTATCGGTCCTAAAGGCAACTCGCTCGACATTGTGTGGAGTACGGTGTTTTATAATCGCGACACGGTCGGTACGGTTCCGCGAAAATATCTTGATATGATGTACGACGAATACGGACAATATGTTGAGACAGCGATTCCTGTAACGATTGGGCATCACTTTAAGTTGTGTACGATTGTCGGAACAACGCCGGATTTTTTCACGAAATTGGAATACATGGACGGCAAGCAGTACAGTTTTTCAGAAGGTGAAAATTTCAAAGAAACTGATACGTTTGCGGCGATTGTCGGCGCAAAAGCGGCAGTGGAAACCGGCTTGCGGCTGAAAGAAGAATTTCGTCCCGCCGCGCCGGGAGAAAATCCCGACGGAACCGGAGTCAACGACCACGAGCCGTTCAAGGTTGTCGGTATTCTCAAGCCGACTGGAACACCTAACGATAATGTGATTTTCGTCAATATCAATGGGTTTTATGATATGCACGGAATGTCGCACGAGAATGAGGAGCAAGAAACAGCGGAACATGCGGACGAAGAAGAACCCGCTCGCGTAGGGCATTCTCATGAAACGATGGACGGCGATTATTCGGCGATTCTCGTGATGACGAAACGGCGAATCGACGCTCCGAAATTCGATGCGGCGAATATCGTCAATCCGTCCGGCGAGATGGATACGAAACAATTGGAAAAAAGCCGTATTGAAATCGGCGCGATGGCATTGCCCGACTTGATTAACAAGCGTCCCGACGTGCAGGCGATTTCTCCGGTGCGGGAAATTTCGGCGTTTCTCGAAAATGTTATCGGAAACGTTCAACTGATTTTAGTGGTACTGGCGGTACTTGTAGTGATTGTCGCCGGAATCGGCATGATGGTCAGCATTTATAATACGATGAATGAACGCCGTCAGGAAATCGCCATTATGCGTGCGCTTGGCGCGCGCCGCGTGACGGTGATGTTAATTATCATCCTCGAATCGGTTTTACTTTCTTTGGGCGGTGGCGTATTCGGTATGTTGATTGGACATGTTTTACTGCAAATTCTCGGACCTTGGGTCGGCGCGTATTCCGGCATTGTGATTTATGCGTGGGATTTTCAATGGACTGAAATTTTCTTGATTCCCGGATTGGTCGTTCTCGCGTCTATCGTCGGCTACATTCCCGCCGCTGTCGCGTACCGTCAAGATGTTGCCGCGTCGCTTAAACCGTAAAAAATTATTTCCAAAGTTCGCCTTTTGATACCAAAACAGCAAAGTAATAGAAACGTAAAGGCAGACGTTAGGGTTGTCCCTACACATTTATTACCAGCCGCTCTTTATTATTTCTCTAATCGGCGAACATTTGGGGATTTGTTTGGTTAAACTAAATTTTTTCATAGAACGTGTTGTAACAGATTGTAGAATTTCATATAATAACAAAAAGACTGGGAACGGGAATATTTTTTGTTTACTGTTTGAGTCTATCAGGAAACGCCGCATTGTGCGATGTTTCTGTTTCCAAAAATTTAACACAAATTCACACAAAGCTATGAAAAAACAATTTATTTTTTGTGTCGGCGTTGCTTTGAGCATCGTCTTGACTTGTTCAACCGTGGCAATGGTTTTTGCGGCTGAAAATGATCCCAATACGTTGTCGTCCGAAGAAAAAGAGGATGGCTTTCAACTTCTTTTCGACGGCGAGAAGCTCTCTCCAGAAATTTGGCAAAGCGCGATTGACGGTTATCCGATAGAAAACGGCGCGATTGTCTGCCGAAAAGGTGGAAATCTCTTTACGAAAAAAGAATACGCGAACTTTGTGTTCCGGTTTGAATTTCTTATGCCGCCGGGCGGTAACAACGGTGTGGGAATCCGTGCGGAATCGCCGACAAAAGACGCGGCATATTACGGTATGGAGTGTCAGATTTTAGATAACAGTTCGGAAAAATACAAAAAATTAGAACCGGAACAATATCACGGTTCGATTTACAAAGTTGCTCCGGCAAAACGTAACCCAGAAAAAAATGATTATCAAAAACCGCTCGGCGAATGGAATACCGAAGAAATTACAGCAAACGGTTCTCATATCAAAGTTATTTTGAATGGTGAAACGATCGTTGACGTCGATATTGCCGATATCAAAGTTTCCGGTCATCCCGGACTGCACCGTGAAAGCGGCTTTGTTGGTTTTCTCGGTCACGGCGATCCTGTACAATTCCGAAGTGTTCGGATTAAAGAACTTCCCGCTTCGGCAAAAGCGGAAAAAGAAAAGGAAACCACGGAAAAAAAGTCGGTTGAAAATTAGTTTGGAAAGAAAATTTCGGCAACATACATTCAACGTTTCGCGTTCGATGTCGCGTTGGGGTTCTAGTACGAAGTCACTTAAATCCCCTTTACGCCAACAGGATCGTTTGCGGTTTCCTTGTTTGGGTGAAAATTCCACTTCATGGGCTTCGCGTTTTGGTTGTAAAATTCAATGTAGCGATGGATTTTCGCTTCAAGTGTCGCAACGGAATCGAAATCGCCACGTCATAAAACGTGGCGATTCAGCCCACTGAACCAAATTTCAATCCGGTTCCAGCCACGAACAATGCTTCGGCGTATACACAAACCGAATGCGATGCGTTTTATTTTCCCAAAAACATTTTCGCGTCGCTATGGATTTCAACATTCAACACGCCGCTCTTGATTCACAATGTTCGAATTGAGCCAGTACGGGTTTTGATGCGATTTCAAGCCGTGCGTCTTTTAAAAAACCTGCTTATTTCACATTTTGGAGAGGGATTGATTTATAAAACGCTGTAACTATTCAGTCGCTCAAACCAAATAAATCCGCACTGAGTAACCCTCTTAATGACGACGTCTCCATTGACTAGTTATCCGAAAGATTTTACTATTGCCGCCCTTATTTATCAAGTTTGAAACATTCAGAGACCTCGAATTTTTCAAACTTAAAATATTAGCGCTACATAACACAAGGTACAAACTTGTCGGACGAACCCTCTTTCTTCCATTTTATATTTTGACGCAGTATAATAAAGTAGCGGGCATATTATGATAATTTGTTAAAAATAAAATCGAAATCTGGGAATCTTTATGGCGATCTTATTCTGTG
>JAIRYX010000360.1 GCA_031267635.1 Planctomycetaceae bacterium | reverse complement strand
CACTACGAGTTTCGCTGGTGGTACGAATACAGCGGCGGCAAATTCACCGATTGGGGAGCGCATCATGTTGATATTGCGTTGTGGGCGATTCAGCAAAACGGTTTCGGTCAAGGACCGATTCTTTTCAATCCAATCATTGCCGAACATCCGACGCCATACAAAGACGGCTATGCGACGGTGAGCAATCAGTATAACACGTCGCACAAATTCAAAATTGATTGCACTTTTGACAACGGCGTTGTGATGGAAGTGGTGAGCCAAAGCGATTACGGCAATGGAATTTTGTTTGAAGGAACGAAAGGACGCATTCATGTGAGCCGAGGACATCTCAACGGCAAACCTTATGAGGATATTAAAAACGAACTCGATACGCATTTCAGCGAAGACGATTACGTCAAACTTTACAATGGCAAGAAGCCGGAAAGTCACATGGTGAATTTTATCACTTGTATCCGTGAAGGCGGCGTCCCGATTTCCGATGTTTTCACGCATGTTCAATCGATGAATACTTGCCACCTTTGCGCGATTGCCGCCCGTTTAGGACGCAAAATCCAATGGGATCCGAAAACCGAAACAATTTCCGGCGACGCTCAAGCGTCCACATTCATCGCTCGTGAACGGCGAAAAGGATATGAGATTCCGAATGTCGGGTAATTGAAAAAATATCAAATTTTGTAACTATTCAGTCGTTCAAACCACATAAATCCGTACCGGGCAACTGAATAGTTACGATTAGATTTTTTATAGTTACCGTCAATCTTCCCAGACAATATTATTGCCGCTCTTATTTATGAAGTTTCCCTTAGTAGCCCGAATTGCACCGATATGTGCTCTTTATGCCCGTATTTTGTATTCAAGTTTTTTGGGTAACAATTCATCATCTAATAAATCTAAAACATAAGGGCAAAAGAGCGAGTTTGGGAAATTTGTTGACTACTAAGGGAACGTGATAAATCAGGACTGCGATGGTAAAGCCGTTCGGGTACGGGTAATTATACAGTTGCCCAGTGCGGCTTTATTTGGTTTGAGCAACTGAATAGTTACAAAATTGTTTAAAGTGTCCGCTGGAAAATAAGAAACTTTAAAGGCGTGATAAACACCTCAAAAATGCAAACACTAACAAACATCTCGGCAACCAATGCAGTCAATTATTTCGCAATTTCATGTCATCAACTTTTCCAGCAGCTCAATTGTTCTCTCTGTCGCACCGAGATGTCGGCAGACAAGTTGGCTCGCACGGTTTCCCAACGATTCGGCGAATGCGGGGTCGGCAAGGCAACGTGCGGTAAATTGCGTTAATTCCACTCCGTCGTGAACAACGACCGCCGCATTCTCGGCAAGCATCAACGAAACAATATCGCGGAAATTTTTGGTATTCGCTCCGAAACAAACCGCAGCGTTGTAAGCCGCCGGTTCCAGCATATTTTGTCCGCCGCGCGTTCCCATACTGCCGCCGACAAACGCGATATGCGACGTTCCCCACCACGCACCAAGTTCTCCCACCGTGTCCACCAAAAGCGGAACGTTATTCGCTTTATCATTTGCCGTATCATTCGACGTCGCATTGATTGCATCGTTTGGCAAAGAATGCTCTGCCGACGAAACAACGCTTGCGGACAACGTTTCGTGAAACGAGGATCGCCGCCGCCAATATTTCGGCGAATTGCCCAATCGTCTGTCGAGCATATTTGCCACCGTGTCGAAACGCTCTGGGTGTCGCGGCACAAGGATCAGTCGCAAATTCTCGTACTGCTCCCGCAACGCAAGCCACGTTTCCACCGCAAGTTCTTCTTCCGGCTCTTGCGTGCTTCCGGCGAGAAAAACAATGTCGCTTGATGAAATATTCGCCAGTCGCCGCAATTTTTGCGTTGTCGGGTTGTCCCGATCTGTCTGCGCATTATCAAATTTCAGCGAGCCGACGACATGTATTGATTCCGGTTTTGCTCCAATTTCTCGGAACCATTCGGAATACGTTTCGCTTTGCACACAAACGAGATCAAGTCGACGCATCACGAACCGCCAAAGTCCGCGAATTTTCCGATAACGTTTGTAGCCGTTTTCACTCAAACGTCCGTTAATCAACGCGACGGGAATATTCTGTCGTTTACAGAATAAAAGCAAGTTGGGCCAAATCTCCTGTTCGGCAAGAATCAGCATCGTCGGTTTGATTCGCCATAAAGCGTTTCGTACCGCCCAGCTAAAATCAAGCGGTGCGTAAAAGACTCCGTAATTTGCGCCGTAATTTTTTTGAGCGACAGCGAATCCGGTTGCGGAGGTGGTCGAGATCACGCATTCCCAATCGGGATGTTTTTCCGCGATCCGACACAAAAGCGGTTTGAGCAGATTGATTTCGCCAACGCTGACTGCGTGCAACCAAACACGCTTTGTCTTTTGAACGCAAGCGTTGGAATGAGGCGTTTTGCCGAGCGGCGGAAGATTCGGCGTTTGCCCGAACAATTTGATCGTCCATCCCTCGCGGTATTTTTTGAGAAACACAACACGATAAAAAATCACCGGCGACAACACCAGCAATAAAACAAAATAGATAAAATTCAATAATACGCTAATCATGAAAGGTTGAAAATTATCGGATTTTTGCAAACATTGCGAGAAAATTATTTATGGCGACGCTCATGCCGATTTTTCTCTAAAAAACTATTTTAATATATAATACTCATCCCAACTTGAAAATTCGTTTTTAATGCATTATTCCTCATTCCTCGTTCATCATATCTTCCAAGTTCCTCTTGTTCTTAACGTCTCTTTTTTAACGAAAAACAAATTTCCAAGCGTAAGAAGTAGAAAAGTCGAACGATGTTTACACTCGCCGTTCCATGCGATAATCATCCATAACGAATCCATTGCCGACATCGGTAATCATGGATTCTGTGATTGCGAATCCGAGTTTTTGATAAATAGTAATCGAATCGCGGTTTTCTTTGTTGACTGTTAGCCAAATTGTTGTTTCGTTAGGCGTTACGTAATTGTCTATCAGATGTTGCAGCATTTTTTTTCCGAATCCCTGTCCGCGAAACGCCGCCGCGACATAAAACTTGCTAAGGAAAATTTTATTTTTCGCTTGCGGTTGAACGGCGTAATATGCCGCAAGCTGTCCTTCGTGCAACAGTCCGTAATAATGATAGTTTTCTTCGTTAATCTGACGCAATATCGTCTCGACCGACTGAAATTTGTCAAGCATATACTCAACCTGACCGCCGCCGATAATCGGCGTATAATGTTCCCGCCACACATCGCGTATCAGCACGGTCAGTTTTTCAAGTTCATTGAAGTCGCGGTATTCGTGAATCATTGTTATTGGTTTTTAGTCATTGTAAAAATTAACCACAGAGATACTGTAACTATTCAATCGATCAAACCCATTAAATTCGCTCCAGGCAACTGAATAGTTACAGTTTTTTAATCAAGTTTTATATCGAAATTTCATGATGATTTTTCCATAAACTTGGTCTCTCTGTGGTTAAAAATAGATATTGATAGGTATTCCTATTTCGCTTTTTCCGACATGTGAAACTTTTCCGTTTGAACAACAACCGGTTTGTCTTGTTCCGGCTCCGGCGGGAAAATTTTGTCAGCCACGCCTTGTTTGACTTTAATGAATGCGCCGATACTTGCCATAATCAACGCAATGACAAGAAATACATTGAGAATTTCGCGTCCAAGTCCTTTGCCGACCGCGTCGCCGATAAAACGACGTTTGTTGTTCAAAATCAGGAAAATTAGATACGCTATCGGAAGCATCGTTAAACAAACCGCCGACGCCGCGACCGGAAACCAAAGCGGCAACGCAAAAACAACGCCAAACACGCCAATTGACGGCGTTAAAGCGAACAATCGAAACCGTGTTTTCGTATATTCCAATCCTAACATTTCGCACATCGTGAAACCGCAAACGACCATGTGCGTACTGATTGCGCTGCATGTCATGCCGATTAAACCGAGACAAAAAACAAGCCGTCCGAGTTTCGCACCTAAAACGCCGGTCAACGACGATGCAGCTTGAATCGGAGAAATACTTGTATTCACTTCATCCGCACCGGTATAAATTCCCGAAACAGTCATCGCAAGCATAATGAGCGATGTAACAATCGCAAACGGCAAAAACATCGACAAACCCAAATCCCACCGCGCCAGCGTTTTGTGTTCTTTACTCCAACCTTTCGCCAGCAGCGAATACGGATAAAGAAACGTCATATTGATTCCGACCGCCGCGCCGAGCATTCCTAAAACGGTAGTGATGGTTTCCGGTTTGGTATTTGGAATGCCGTAATAACCGGTGAATCCTTTCAGCAGTTCTAACCATTGAAGTTTTCTGATGTTGGCAAGGACGACAATTGCAAACATGACAATCACCAGCGCGATCATCGCTCGTAAAAACCATTCGTAAATTTTAATTCCTTTCGAGCCGCTTCCGTAGTTGAAAACAACCGTACAGTTCATCGCTAAAATCAAAAGTCCGACAACAAAGCTGACAATGTAGCCAATTCGCGTGAATTGCTTTTCTTGCTCCGGTTTACCAGTGACTTTGTCAATAATTGGCTGCTTGGTCGTTTTATCAATTTTATCGACCGAGACTTCCAGTTGTCCTTCGGTAAATTCCGTCACGAGCGACCGCGCGGCACCGGCGGCGAGTCCGTATTGCGGAAAGTGCCAGATCACCGACGCGAAGATCGTTCCGAATGCCCAGAAAAAAACGAGAATGATACTCAATTCCCGCATGAACGCTTTATAAGGACGCTCGCCGGTAGTCAACACGATATTGCTTAACGCCCCAAGCATTATCACGCCGAGAAACATTGCCAACGGCTGCACCCAAAGAAGTTTATACCCAAACGACGCGCCCGCCACAACCGACGCCGCCGCGCTTCCCGCACCGAGCGTCATTGCACTCTGCAATAATCCGGGACCGCTTCGTTTCATATACGCCGTTGCTCGCGTAAAAAACGGTTGCGACTCCAACGCGCGAAGTTCCGCTTTCTCTTTTTCTAATTTTTCCGGGTCCCACTTCGCGGCCATCGGAAGACCTTTGCTTTGTTCCTGTTGTTTTTCGGACACCTGTTTTTGCTCCTCTAGGGAAAATTTTAAAGGTTTGAAAATATTTTAACTCATGTTACGCACCGTAAGCACGCAAAACACACACCAATATCGGGATTTGTTTGCATAAAAATCTTTGAAAACAGCTAAAATATTACTCACACTGTAAATCTCGGTTTTTAAGACAGTATTCATATTATGTTCCTAATTATGTTCCTAATGTTCCTCTTGTCCTTAACATTCCTTTCAATGAAAACCGAATTGAAAAGTGCGATGAGCGTCTTTGTTGCTTTATTGTTGTTGCCTCACATCTCCGGCAATCCCATTTCGCGGCGAACACGGTTCGCGTCTTCCAGCGTAATATGATAAAATATACATTGAATACCCCGCCGTTGCAACAGGTTCAAACTTGAGAAAATAAGAGAGGTCATATCCTTTATTCTTGATGGCGGTTTCCAACTACTACGAAATTCCTCAATTTCCCTTGATATGAAAAATGCCAAGTGAAATTGCGTGACTTTGTACGACTATTGCCGCCCTTATTTATCAAGCTTCGCTTATGTAGCCAATAAATTCCCCCAAAATGCGAAATAAACAGGAATTTTCAAAGAGGGCTATATATAAATTATGTATTTTTCGCAAATTGTTATCGCTTGTAAAAATCCCGACATCCGTTACAATTACAACTTTATGGTGTAAAAATAAAAAATTTTATGGAAAGAAAAACGTCAATCATGTCAGCAACAAGCGTTATCGGATTACAGTGGGGCGATGAAGCCAAAGGGAAAGTCGTTGATATTTTCACAAGCAAGAACGATATTGTCGTGCGTTATCAAGGCGGAGCGAACGCCGGTCATACGATCGTTGCCGATGGAAAAAAATATAAACTCTCGTTGGTTCCGAGCGGTATTTTTCGGCACAATGTCCAAAGCGTGATTGCAAGCGGCGTTGTGATTGATCCCGAGTCGCTTCTCGGTGAAATCAACACGTTGCGAAATCAAGGCGTCGCGATTGATACAAATCTTCTTATTAGTGATCGTTCGCATCTTATTTTTCCCTGGCACAAAGAAAAAGACCGTTTGCTCAACGCGCTTGCCGGTCAGGAATCTATCGGCACAACAATGCGCGGAATCGGTCCATGTTACAGCGACAAATACGGACGCTCGCTTGCCGTGCGGCTCGGCGACATGTTTCGACCAAACGCGAAAGAGCGGTTACGCGAAATCGCAAAAGCCAATGCCGATTATCTTGCGAAAGCCGATTCCGACAAAAGTTATGAGGAATTAACGTCGGAAAGTTTATTAGCAACATATTTGGATTACGCCGAGCAGCTCAAGCCGTTTGTAACTGATACGACCGCGTATTTACTTGACGCGGTGGAAGCGGGAAAAAATTTGCTGTTTGAAGGCGCGCAAGGTGCGTTGCTCGATATTGATCACGGGACGTTCCCTTATGTCACCAGCAGCAATAGTTCGGGTGTTGGCGTTTCATCCGGTTCCGGCGTACCGGCGTGTTATATTACAAAGGTTGTCGGCATTCTGAAAGCATACACAACTCGTGTCGGCGGCGGACCGTTTCCTACCGAACAGGACAACGAAACCGGGCAAAAAATTCGGGATCGCGGCAACGAGTACGGCACAGTGACAAAGCGTCCGCGACGTTGCGGCTGGTTTGATGCGGTGGCGGCACGATATACTGCGCGTTTGAGCGGAGTCAGCTCGCTTGCGGTGATGTTGCTTGACGTATTGAGTACATTTGACGAATTAAAAATCTGTACCGCCTATGAAATCAATGGTCAAAGAACGGCGAATTTTCCTTCGCATGTGGACGATTTGCGGGCAGTCAAACCGATTTACGAAACGCATCCCGGCTGGCAAGACGATGTTACCGGCGCACGGAATTTCGGCGATTTACCGCGTAACGCTCAAAATTATCTCAACCGTATTTCCGAAATCGTCAGCCGTTCGATCGGTCTGGTTTCCGTTGGTCCCGACCGTGAGCAAACGATTAATATTAATCTTTAGGGAACTTCTAAACAAAAGTATTAACACAAGTTTTGGCAATATATATCGATTGCGTAGTATAGTCGGGGAAATTATTGTTTAGATATTTTGGTATTGCATTTTTTTTGTTCATTTTTTATTATTTCCGGTATGGTTTTCAAATAGAATTAGG
>JAIRYX010000280.1 GCA_031267635.1 Planctomycetaceae bacterium | reverse complement strand
AGAATTAACTGCTGATGAAATTTTAGCAAAATCACAGGAAGCGATGACGCAACCATTGCATTATAAAATAACAAACAACGGTATGGAAATGTCGGTTTATCAAAAAATGTTGCCGGATGGAAAAGTGGCATTGTTGATGGATATTTCTCACCCTGTCAAAAAAACGACGATGTTAGTATGGTGATCGAAGTTATGATGTTTTTTTGGAAGAGCAAGTCGCAATTGATACATCGTTTATGTTTAAAGACCCTCAAACCCAAGCCGCCGCAATTTTAGGAATGAATCCGGGATTAAAGAATAACGTCAAAAAGAAAACGGTTTTATTGAGAGTTGTTCGTTTTCACGACCGCGATTGTTATGAAATAGAAACAACTTTATTGCCGGAATCGTTTGCAAATCTTTTAAAGGCGCTACCTCAAAACATGAAACAATACTTTCCGGTCAAAGAGCGTTTGTTGATTGACAAACAAACTTATCTGACACAAAAACAGGAATCATTTTCCGCAAACGGCGATTCCTTGACAAAAATTGAATTTCAGGAAATCGCATATCAATCGGATATGACAGAGGATATTTTTCAGATTCCGCAAGGATTTGAAATAAAAACACCAAATGGTATAAAAGAATATATATCAGAATTACAAAAAATGATGCCGGAAATAATAGAACCACAATACGAAAAAGTTTCGCCGAGTTTTTATTATCAAGTGCCAGAAAGAGTAATCGTTGCTCCCCCAAAAAGATTTACGGAACCACCGCCAAGAAAAGGAAGAGGTGAAAAGTACATGCCTCAATCTCCATCTTCGTTGTTACCTCGGTTAATTGTCCCTGCGGCGTCAGTATTGATCATCTTGTTCATGTCATTATTACGATATTTTTATATAAGAAAACGCGGTTAAAGTTGTCTCTAAAAATTTCATTTTGGAGATATGTTACATATTTCAAAGTTCCAAAGTTAAACGACTTACCAAAAGGAGAGTTTATTAAAATGAAACTCAACAAATTACAATTAGGCGACGCTTGTACAAACGCTACAAGAAACAGACAAGGTTTATACTATCGGAATTTTCTGATAGGTGTTTTAGCAGGGACAATATTTTTCGCACCATTATTGCCTAATGTTTACGCAATAACAGATTGTGAACAACGCTGTTTGAATGCGTATAACCGCGCACTAGAAAAATGCGCACAAGACGAACAGGATCAAATTAACAATGTATGTACACCCAATAGAGACACTGCAATAGAAAAAGCAGAAAAGAAAAGAGAACAAGATTACGAAAGATCGAACGAACAATTTAACAATAAAAAAGATGATAACGATAATGACTTGAAAAGATCGCAAAAAAATTGCGAAAGTACGTTTGAACATGAGATGGGGTTAGCTGCTATCACATACTCAACAGCAATAGTAGGTTGTTTCCTGGCGGGACCTTTTGGTGGTGCATGTATTATAATCGCAACAACAGCCTATGTTGGAGCTATGGCAGAATGCATTAATGCTTTGGGACAATGCAATAATGGTGCTCAAGAAGCTTATACTCAAAAAATGCAAGAAGCAAAAAGAGATAAAGATTTATCGCAAAAAAACGCTGACGAAGACTATACGACAGCTTGTAATGAAGCACAGGCGACCTTTGATAATTGTTGTAAAGCCGCTAACGCGGCACGCAAAGATTGTGAAAATAATGCAAAAAGCAATTATGATAAATGTATAGAAGATTGTGAGGAAACATACGGCGCTTAAAATTATTTGTAACTATTCAGTCGGTTGTAAACATTTTTTGTGCAAAATCGGCAATGTTGTTTGTGTTACAAACCTCATTTCCACCTGATTTTCCTAACAAAACAACATCAGTAGCAAAGGAATCCTCCACAACGACAACCTCCTTACCTCATCGAAAAAGAAATAAGAGAGGTAGTTTGTTACTGAGGTCGTTTTGTTAAGAAAATCAAGTAGAAATGAGGTAAAAAAATATAAAATCCTCACATTAAATGATCCAACTTTACATTCCACTGAATAGTTACAATTATTGTATATGCCGTTTGGTAGTTTAGCAAATGGTTTCATCATTCTTTTTTCAACATTTAAGCTTTTCAAAATGTTGTTACCAAAACAAAAATAGAGTGATAAAACCTTTCCTTATTTTTATTGATGAAAGATATGATATGTTTCTATTTCCTTTCTTTTTTGTCTTCTTTATTATTTTTTTAGTATTACAACAAAAAAATAACTTTCCATCTACATTTAGTATTATGACAGGCACAGAGCGGGCTTTATCTGTCTTAATATTGATGACTGCCGTAGCGTCTTACTTATGTCGTGCTTTATTATCTTGGCTGATGGTTTCAATATATATCAACTTGTTGATTTTTCCTTTCGTTATTGTATTATTAATTTTGATTTGGAAAAACCATCGTCATAAAAACGATCTTTATTTTTTTTCAACGAATAAAGTTATTTTTTTTATTGTTCTTATTTTTATTGCTTTTAGTATGTACCTGTTATCGGTTAATAAATATATCAAAACAGTTAACAAATCCCAAGAAATCAAGGAACGTTACAGTGAAGAGAGTGAAATAAAACCTTCCTATCATTATATTCCTCCTCCAGTCCCGAAAGTAGAACCACCTAAACAAATCCAAATAAAGAACGATCAATCTCAATAACTGCGTTGAGAATTTACGATGTTTGACAATCCGTTTACTATCATCATGTTATTCATTCCGCTCTACTTTTTGTGGACTTCGGAGGAATTTGTTTCTCAAAAGAAGAAAATCATCAAACCTGTAGCAATCATGCGCATGCTGCACGTGAATTGTGTGAGCAACAGGCTGCAGATGATTATGATAAATGCTTGGAAGATTGTGAAGAAACATCAGGAGGTTAAAAATGTCTTCATTCTGCAAGGACTGTTACATAAAATTTTTATGACTACCTCGTTTAGAGTTTTTCATGCTATTTCATGTCAATAAGTTGGATATTTTGTCTGAGACAATAAATTATCAATTTAGCAACGTGGAATAGTATCGTTGTTTTTATTCGATCTTATTGAAAAAGGATATTTTGATGTTATCATTTTTTACATTCATTGTATTTTTATTTTTTATTGTATGGTATGCGTCACAACAAAAGAATAAGAAATGCGGCGGTCTTTTATTCAGTAAAAAAATGACCGGATTAGAAAAATGTCTTTTGGCGTCGATTCTTTTGATCTTATTAACCCCCATTACATGTTCCCTGATATTTAATGACGTAACTCGCTCATTATTTATAATATTGTATATTAACCTCATTGTCTTCCTTCTTTTATTTTTGATATTCTTTTCTCATTGGAAAAATTACCGTATTCCTAAAGAAAATGATCCATATACTTTTTCAACTCCCAAATTTATTTATGCAACAATTTGTGTTGTTTTAGGGTTGATTATATACTTGTGTTCAATTGTCGTTATTACCATAATGATCAATAAAAACAACATAGAATCCCAAAAAATCAAGGAACGTTACAGTGAAGAGAGTGAAATAAAACCTTCCTATGATTATATTCCTCCTCCAGTCCCGAAAGTAGAACCACCTAAACAAATCCAAATAAAGAACGACCTAAACAAATCGAAATCATAAACGACCGAAACACCGCGTTAAATCCTCCCTCATGCGATTAACATTCAGAAAACGTAACATTCAGCCGCTCAAACCACATAAATCCGTACAGGACAACGGAATAGTTACCGTCAATTATACAGTTGCCGTGCAGGTTTACTTGGTTTGGACAACTGAATGTTATTCATTTGCTATCCTCGATAAAACTGCATCACGACCATCAGAGAATCGAAATCGTTTGACGCAAGACACTTGTCGAGACATTGCACTGCCGGATGGTCGTCGGGAAGCGGGGCGTAGTTTCGTTTGACCGAGCCAATCGCCATATCTAAACCCAGCGCGGTTGCTTTTCCCAAAAACGCGCTTTCGAGCGTGCTTTTGATTGGAATGCCGTCTTTTCGTTTGGTCGGAAGCATGACGGTAAAATTACTCAAGCCGACGGAATAATGCACGCCTTTTAATTCCGCGTCGTTTTGAATAAGTTGCATCGCACCGAGAAGCCGTTTCAAATTTCCTTTTGTGTCCGAGCCAATAGGAGCGATACCGGGATCGAGAATCACGTCGGAGGGAGTCAAGCCGCGTCCTTTTGCCAGCGCGATCATGGATTTTGCCGCAAGATAGGTTTCTTCCGCCGTGTGACATTGCGTACCGCCGTCCGCTCCTGTTTGTTCGGAAATTAACAAAATCGGTAAACACGGTGCAATTTCCAGCAAATCAAACATTTCGGGGCGCAACGGCGAAATCGAATTGAGAATCGGTCTTTTTCCGCCCGCGAGTTCCGCGTTGTACGCCTCCAATCCGGCGCGGCAAATTTCAACGTCCGGCGAGTCAATCGACAACGGCTTTGTTGTTACTTCCTGAATCGCCTTGACCAACTTGGTCATCCATTCTTTCGGACGCAAACCGATATTCACGTCGATATAATCCGCGCCGCCTTCGTCCTGAGATTTGGCGAGGTTCTGAATGCCCGCAATGTCGTCCGCGTCGAGCAGCGATTTCGTGGACGGCACCGAATCGTTAATACTTTCGCCGATCAACGAGACTTTACTGGCAAAAACTGGCATAAAACTTTCCTTACGACTAAGTGATGACGAGTGTAAAAAGTGTATTTTACCTTGAAAAGTCCGTAGAAACAACAGGAGGGAAAATCGCCTGAAAAAGAGCGAGGAAAGAGACAATTAGAAATCTGATGATTTTGTTGGGGACAGGGCGAGGTTTTAGACAGTGTTGATCGTTCATCACGTCCTCAAAGTCCCTCGTATCCCCAATGTCACTTTGCCCAACGGAGCTTCCGTTCTTGTCTGCGGAACTTCCGCTGGGGCAAGGGATTTTGGGGGTTTTAGGGATTTTTGAGACGGTAAATTCCCCCAAAAGTTACTCCAAAGCGTTGGGAGAAAAGGACTTTGGGAGTAGAGCAAAATTCCTAAAAATTTTGTTCTTCTTTTTCAGGAACTTCACCTATCCCAAAAGTTCCCGAAGTTCCTTTTGCCCTTTTTTACCTCAAAACGTAATTATTCAGTTGCCCGGCGTGGTTTTGTTCGGTTTGAGCGACTGAATCGTTATTAAATTTCTACAGATTATTCCCAAAATTGCTTTGCCCTCAGTGTGAACGAATAGCCGATTGTGATAAAATAACATTTTTAGAAGTTTTCAATCATGAATTTTCTTTATCCGCATTATCGTTTTGGTTCAATTGTCGAAATTTCTTTCGAATGGCTGAAAGAACAAGGGCTTACGACGCTTCTACTTGATGTGGACAGTACGCTCAAGTATTACAGCAGTCCGCTAATTTTGCCGGAAGTGGCGGACTGGATTGAACAAAAACGTGCGTGCGGCGTGCGGTTTTGTCTTTTGTCTAACGGACGGCAGCGTCGAATTTGCAAAACTGCCGAATCTCTTAATCTTCCGTATCTTGCTCCCGCTTACAAACCGTTGCCGTTTGGATGCCGAAAAGCAATGCGGCAGGAACATTTTGAGCCGCGGCAAACCGCTTTGATTGGCGATCAGGTATTCGCCGATGTTATGGCGGCAAATCTTGCCGGAATCCGAAGTATTTTGGTCACGCCGCTTCGACCGGAAGAAGAACCGTTTTTCGCGCGGATGAAACGTCCGTTGGAACAACTCGTTCTTAATGGCTATGAACGAAATCGGTAAAATCTGCCCTTTCGTATTTTGATAAGAAAATGTATAATAAAGTTTGTTTAAGAAACTCAATTTGTCAATTTTTAATTCCCCTTATTTTTATCACAGAGAACGCCGAGCCGACAAGACATTATTGTGAAATTCAATAGAAAACTTTCCAAACAATCCTTTTAGCCGCAAAGCATTTACGATCTATTGTAAAACAAATGTAAATTGTTATTCTTAAATAAATGACATGATAAAAATGGTTTGCAACAAATTCGTGTATTCGTAACAAAAAAATTCTCCCGTACCGAAAAGTTTCTTTTATCTATCGGAATGTAAAATGACCAATTTGCAAGCTTATGATTTCGTTATATTGATTCTCATCGGTGCGTTGACATTGCGCGGCTGGATGAAAGGAATGATTTCGCAACTTGCGTCGCTTGCCGCAATTATCGCTAGTTTTTGGGCGTCTGCGCGGTTCGCGCCGGTGATGGAACCGATGGTTCAAGCAAATCCGCCTTGGAACAAAGTTCTCGCTATTACGATTACGTTTATCGGTGCGTCGGTTGCGGTGGGAATCGTTCATTATTGTTTGGCGAAAATAATCAACGCGGTTCGTATCAAAAAATACGACAAATTATGCGGTGCCGCTTTCGGAGCGTTAAAAGGCGTGATCATTGGTATGATTATTACATTTTTCGCGGTGATGCTTTCTGAACAAACTCGCGGAATAGCGCTTCAATCCCAAAGCGGAAAAATATTGGCAAACCTTGTGCAGCAAATTCAGGTGATGTTGCCGAAAGATTTGAACGAACTGATCGACGCAAATCTCGAAGGATTCAAAAAGCAAATGGATTCGCAAATCGACAATCCGCTGACGAAACTTTCCGAAGCGGAAACTCTTGCGGAAAAAGCGTCCGACATACAAAAGAAATTGCAGGACGCTTGGATAACGATTACGCAAAAACCTACGGAAACTAACGATCCGGCAGACGTTCCTCCGGCGCTTGCATCAAACGCAGATTCATTGAAAAACTTACCGCGAAGCTCCAATCGCTTGCCGAACATTTCAAACGCCTCCGATTTCGATCCGTTACAGCCGAGTATCTTGCAAGACTTATCGTCGAAAAGTGACGCGATTAAAACGACCGATTTAATTCCGCAAGAACGTTTTAATTTTTATAATCCAACGCCGACCGTTTCAACCGCAACACCACTGTCAAATTCTTCTTCATTCAGTTTGACGTCGAACGCGAACATGCCAACAAATATTCCAACGATTATGTCGCCAAACACAATCTCTTCGGCGATTGATTCTTCACTTGTGCTTTCTCCAAGCGCGCCGCGCATTCCGATCTCCGAACAACCCAATACATCGCCCCAAACGATTGATTGGCAAACGCTGTTGAAAAATTTGCCGTGAAAAATTTCTCTCGCTTATTGTTAAGGTGGAAATTTTGAATCATATTACAATACTTGAATTGCCAAAACTTGTTTTACATATATAATTTTGGTCAACAAAAGTGAAAATTTTAAGAATAAAATATCATCAAACACAGAAATCAAAAGCATCATTTCCAAGTAAAGAAAGATTAAGACAAAATGATTGCAAAAGATATAAAGCGAGGCGATGTTGTTGTTTATAATGAATCGCCGTGTATTATTGAGACGGTCAATGTGCAAACGCCGTCGGCGCGAGGGGCAGCGACGCTTTATAAATATCGCGCCAGAAACCTCATCACAAAACAAAAAGTAGATATCACTCTTCGCAGTGGTGAATCTTTGAAAGATGCAGATTTTAAAAAACGTGAGGCAAAATATATGTATTCCGATTCGGATTCGTGTTATTTTCTTGACCAGCTTGATTACAATCAGTATTCTCTCGGAGCGGATGATATTTCGGAAGAAATGAAGTATGTGACGGACACTCTTGAAGGAATTAGAGTGTTGATTTATAACGAAGAATGTGTTGGTATGGAAATTCCTCCGACAGTCGAATTAAAAGTTACAAAATGCGATCCGGTTGTTCGCGGTAATTCGGCGACTTCTCGTACCAAACCGGCAATACTCGAAACCGGAATTACAGTTCAAGTGCCGGATTATCTGGTGGAAGGTGAAGTGATTAAAGTCGATACTCGAACTGGCGAGTACCTCAGCCGCGCGAAATAAGTAGGAATTTTGCAACACAGCCGACGCGGAATCGTGCACCGAAGGATATGATGTTTTCAAAGAAGAATCTTTGGCGGTCGATGAAAATGATAAACCTACAACAGTCAACACGGATGGTTGGTCGGCAACTATCCTGACGTGGAAAACATTACTTCCTGCTTTTGTGTTAATCCGTTGTTTTCGGCACGCTTGGCTAAAGATGCGAGAGCGTAGTAAGAATTTGAAGGAACTGTTTTACGAGATTAGCAATAGAGTTTGGGAGATTTGCCACTCTGAAAGCACACGAGTTATGCCATCGCGTATCACCGCATTTTGTCGCGGGGTAAAACGAAATTTGAGCAGAGTTGTTTAGCAGAGTTATTTAGAAAATGTTTTTGGATTTATACTTCTTGTACGTGAAATTTCGATTTTCACTGGCGTCGTTATACCGTAAAATCCGGCTTAATCTCCATTCGTAAAGCCGAAAACTCAAGTGCAAGGAATATACTCAAAGGTAAATCACGTCCCTACTTTTCAAATAATAAACGAAAGAAAAATAAAAACACCTTGAAAACACTGACGTCCCAACCGCTGTTACCCATTTCATAAAACTGTTCTTTGCAATTTGGGAACAGGTACAAAGATCGTTCATGCGATAACCATCGTTGACAAAATCGTCAGGAAACAGTTCAAGATGTAACGTAAACTGACCAGCAACCCATGCCCAAAATAATGATTGAATCGTTGATTATTTTTTGATATAAGTCTTGCGTAATCGGAAGACGTATGGTACCATTCTTTAATGTTTTTTGCTTAAAGACAAAATCCCTTGTCACAATATTGCCCCCTTTCAAGGTCGCATATTATGGCATTCTTCTAAAAAATTAACACTCTCCAACAACGAAGTAATCAGCGTCCTTTTATGAACTTTCGATCAATTATTCAGCAAATTCACAATGTCAAAAACTCCGGGCGTGATCAAGGAACACGTTTTGAGGAAATTGTGCGGATTTATCTTTCGCATGAACCGGAATATCAATCGCAATATCAAAAAGTTGTTCTTTGGTCGCAATGGGATCAACGGACAAATTCCGATACGGGAATTGATATTGTTGCGGAAATGCGGGACGGTTCGGGTTTTGTTGCGGTTCAGTGTAAATGTTACGGCGAAGATTATAAAATTCAGAAACCCGATATTGATTCGTTTCTTGCCGCTTCGAGCAAAAAGAAGTTTGTCCGCCGGATTCTTGTTGCAACAACTGATCTTGGCAAAAACGCCGAAGACGCCATTCAAAATCAACATCCGCCGGTGCATGTGATTGGGTTGTCTGATCTGGAGAACAGTTGTATTGACTGGGACGAATATTTTCGCAACAACAAAATCCGCCGCAAACCGGTTAAAGAATTGCGTCCGCATCAAACTGAAGCGGTCAATAATGTTTGTAACGCATTTGAGACGGTTGATCGCGGTCAATTGATTATGGCGTGCGGGACGGGCAAAACGTTTACGTCGCTCAAAATTGCCGAACGTTTTGCGGGCAAGGG
>JAIRYX010000249.1 GCA_031267635.1 Planctomycetaceae bacterium | reverse complement strand
ATGCAACAATGTCGGTTGATATTCTTTATTGGGAATTTCAATCAGTTTTTGTTTCAGTAAGTCGGGATCGTCATTGATCATTTTATGGATTGCCTCCCTGTCCGACTTTTTGACGGCGTAAATGATTTCTTCCGAAGCCGACATACTACCAGTAGTTGACCCATTATGAGGAGGAGGTGTATTCCCAACTTGACCAAATGCCAACCCGTTCAACCCAACAGCCCAAGCACATAAAACGGACACAAACGATACGATTAAAATTGTTTTTTTCATTTTAAGTTTTCCTTAATTTTAAAGGGTTCAAGTTTGGGACAAACAAAACCGTTTTGCTTGTCCGGTCAATAATTTTTTTTACCGCAAAATAACACGAAACTCATTTTTCGCAACTTTTCGTGTTTTTTAGCGTGTTTCGCGTTTTTAAAAATCCGCTTTGTGAACGGTTATGATGATTTTGTCTTTAATAAACTCTATAGTTTAAATAAAACGCTAAAACTTCAACTTTGCCCACGTCAACGTTTTATCGTTCTTTTTTTCCGCCGTTTTTTCTTCCAGTGTTGTCAAACGGTCGTTGATAAAAGACGGAATACCTTGCTCAATTTTCGCACTCGTTCCAAATAACGAAACGCCTTGGCGATCCGTATTGCATTGGATCAACGGACATTTCGATCTGATTTCCGGCGCATCTTCGTCGTCTTTTTCTTTGCCCATCACGACCTTTTTGATAGCTTCCGCATCTTTGAGCGCAACTTTATTTTGACCGCCGATAATAATCATCGTCGAAATGTTACTGCGAATCGTTGAAAACAACGCAGGCGAAAGCCCGCCAATCACGCCTTGTTTATTAAGAATCGGCGAAATCAAAATAAGATTTTTCGTTTGCTTCCCGCCGTCGAATTTCGCCCAAATCGAGCCGATCCGCGCCCCCATGCCGATTCCAACAATCGTAAGTTTTTTGATATTCAAACGCTCTTGATTATTTTCGTAAGTGAGAAAATCGTGCCACAACTGCGTATCAAACAACGCCATCGCGTCAAATTGTCTTACTCCGTAACTTGAGACGTCCGTATCAGCAACTTTTGTCATCGGCTTTTTTCCGGCGTTGGAATCTTTGGCAAAACGATTGTACAATCCCCAGCGTTCCGGTAGCCATTGTCGCCAAAACGGTGACGACGGAAATTGATCCAGCGGGAAAAACGCGGGATTACCAAACTCAACGACAATTTTTTCTTTACTTTTTCCATGTCCTCGCAAATCCGGCACGAGAACAGCTTTGCCGTCGCTGAGTAGTTGGGCGACCAAAGCGTCAAAATCGCGTCGGTTTCCACCTTTATCGTGCAAAAGAACGACCGGTGCGGACTCTTTTCCGTCTGTGCCGGGGTAGTATGTTGCCGAAAGTATCACACCGTCAAACGCGGTAAACAAATCGCCGTAAAGTTCAATCGGTTCTCCGGGCTGAGCTTTTGCGATAGTAGCTTCCAGCGCGTCAGATGTTTGAAAACCGGCGTCAGTTTTGCGGTCGCGCGACCGATTCACGTAGTCGTCAATTCGTTTTTGTTCGGCGGCTTGAGCGGCTTGCGCCTCTTTTATACGTTCTTCTTCGATGCGTTGACGATCATATTCACGCTCATCGTGCCGATAAGTCGGCGACATGCGTTGTCTCATAACGTCTTCTTTGGAAGGTGTTTTAGGACGCGGCGTCTGAGCGTGTGAAAAAATTGGCGTAAAACAAACAACTCCTACCGTAACAATAAACAACAAAATTGTTGTAACAATGGTTCGGAACAACATAGCTTTCTCCCTTTGTCATGCTGAATTTTGGAAAACACGAAGAGAAAAATTCCTCACAATAAAAGCTCTTGTATTTTTATTGAAGCGGATATTTTATTGCTTTGGAATTATACTTCACATATTTTATTATAAAGAATTTATTTTAAAAAACAATAATCTTTTTTTGAGAGACGAAAAAGCGGTTTTGGGAGACTTCCCTCCAAGCGAGCGTCGAAAATCAAAAAGAATTTACCCGGAGACTTTCAGGACATTGGAAACATGAGTCCCCCAAGTCTCTTTTGTCCTTAACGTCCCTTTGAGAATGAAGATTGAGTTTCCAAGTGTGAGGAGTGTAGCTTGTCGATCTCGTCTTGTGTAATATGATAAATATAAATGGAATACCCCGCCGTTGCAACCGGTTCAAAATTGAGAAAATAGCGGTATTGCTTTTCACGGTTATAAATGGAATTAACGCTCAAGGCGTACCAGCGGGGTTGCGGATTATTTGCGGACATCATTTCTTGGAACGAGATTTTTGTCAATTTTAACGAGTAGTTTTCACATGCGACTTTCATATCTTTCGCTTCGGGATGTTTTTGATACCATTTTTCCAAATAAAATAAGTCTTGTCCCCAATCAATATTGGAATCAAGTAAATGTCTTGCGCCATTGCGTGATCCGGCGGAAAGAATGGACTTTGTTTTTTGCCAAAACGTTTTCTGTTGCCAAGCGGTTTCAGAAATTTCCGGCGGCGGATGCGGATAATTTTTATCTTCGGGCGTTGGAAGAATCGCGGCAAGTTCGTTGAAGTAAGATAAACTATGCGGATACATTGATAAGCTGCTAAAAATTGACCACGCGAGTAAAAGACTTGTCAACGTCGCAACAACCGGACGTTTCATTGTAAACGCTTTACCGACTTTGCTGATCCAGAGAAAGAAAAACGGCAACGCCGGAATGACGTATCGTGAGTGAACGGAAAAACCGGTTTGACTACTGACAAATGCAAGCAAAACGATACACGGTAAAATCACAATCATTTCGTCTCGCCACACGACGTTGTAACCTTTTTGAAAGAACGTACAAAAGATCGCAAGCAAAAA
>JAIRYX010000244.1 GCA_031267635.1 Planctomycetaceae bacterium | reverse complement strand
CGCTTGAATCCTAACGGCAACATTGCGCCGATTATCGTGCCGAATAGACAAATCGCCGCGACAGTTAGGCAAATGGTCAGCGATAGCAATGGACGGCTTACGTTGTCGAGCATACTTTGGGATGTGAAAAAAAACGCCCGAATAAAGCCGATTGCTCCTAACGCGAATCCCAATGCAAGTCCCATAAGTAACTCATGACGCATGATTCGTAACCAATCGCGAGCTTGAATTTCGCCAAGAGCCAACGCGCGAGTCACAAGCGTCGCCGCTTGCGAGCCGGAGTTTCCACCCGTGGACATCACCAAAGGAACGAAAAAAGATAAAATCAAAACTTTTTCGATAACTTTGTCAAAATGCGACATCATCGTAAACGTTGCTAACTCCGCCAGAAACAGTAAGCTGAGCCAACTGACCCGGGATTTCCAAATCGTCAGAAACGGAGCTTCAAGATAGCTTTCATCCATCGGACCGATAGCCGCCATGCGGTAAGCGTCTTCCGTCGCTTCGTCCTGTACAACGTCAATGATGTCGTCGTGCGTGATGATTCCGAGAATATGATGTTCGTCATCCACCACCGGAATTGCGAGAAAATCAAACCTCGCAACTTCTTTTGCCGCCACTTCGCGGTCTTCGTTTGCCCGAACCGTAATCAGATTTCGTTTCATCAACTCGCTGATCGGCATTTGCGGGCGGCTGATCGTGTTGAGAATTTGACGCGCCGACATCAACCCGACTAAATGATCCTGCTCATCGACAACATACAAATAATAAACCGTTTCGATTTCTTCCGTTTGACGGCTAATTTCCTGCAACGCTTCCTCGACAGTCATGCTTTCGCGCAATCGCACGAAATCGGTTGTCATTTCCGCGCCGCATGTTCCGTCGGCAAACGCACTGAGCCGTTGAATATCGTTGCGTTCTTCATTATCGACGAGCGGCATCAACTCGGCAACCACATCTTTGTCGGTTGATTGCAGTACGTCAACACGGTCATCCGACGGCAAATGTTCAATCAGATCGGCAATTTCGTCGCGCGGTGCGGCTTCAAAAATCTCGACTTGCAATGATTCGTCAAAATAACCGAATATCTCAACCGCTGTTGCCCAACCCGCATTTTTTAGAACCGACCAAATTTCCGCCGGTTCCAAACCGTCCATAAGTTCCGCCGTATGAAGAGGATGCAACGCGTGACAAAACACTCTCATTTCGTCCGTATTGCTTTCTGCGAGCATTTCTCGCAGTTCTGGGAGATAAATCGGGTTGCTTGGCGTTCTCATTGCAAACCTCTTGAAATTTGCACGAATTTTAAATCAGGTGTTTATAAAGATAACACAATTCCATGTTCTGTCTATATTAGCTGATACAAACTTGTTTTCTGCAAAAAAAGGTATTTTTTGTTGCAAAAAGGTACTTTTTTCTCGAAAGAGAGAAAGGACAGAGACAATTGGGGCTCTGGATCCCCTTGAGACAGCGTGAAGCTATTGAAGAATCAGTCGCTCAAACCCAATAAATCCGTACAGGGCAACTGGCTAATACTGCTTGCGCATATATTTTTTGCGTATCTTTCCTTCTAGGGAACTTTTAAAAACCAACCTCATTTTCAACAAATGTGACCGTTGAAAAATAAGGGCGGCAATAGTAAAATCTTTCGGATAACCAGTCAATGGAGACCATCGTCATTAAGATTGTTAATATCAGTGCGGATTTATTTGGTTTGAGCGACTGAATAGTTACATTTTATCTACGACTTCTCACCTTTTTCAAACTCGCTTTTCATGACAAAAGAAGTTTCAAGCGTGAGAGTTTCTCAAAATATTTCCAATAGGAATAAGAAAAACTATGAAAAATTTTCATAGTCTTCTATGTCAATTGTTAATATTATGGAATATTTTACAGTAATTTCTGCTTTTTAGAATTTTCGGGCGTTTTGCATTGCTTTATCAATATTGAAAGACGAAAATCTTATTTTATAATAATGTTATTTATTGTTTGCATAAAATATTTTATAAACAATACTGTGTTCTGGATAAAACACGATAGACAATGGCTTTTTACACTGTTGCCGTTTGAAATTCATGGTTGGATATTCGTTTGGGCGAGCCAAATTTCCGCAAAACTCCGTGAAATCTTCCTTTCAAGCAGTAAGAGTCGATTTTATAAGACTTGCAAGGGGAATTATTTTGACAAATACAACAAATGATCAGGAAGAACAGCGGCAGCATCATGATTTTTTCTCGTGCTCTAAGCCGCCAGTTTTTGAGCCGAATGTACCAGCGGCATGGCGAACGCCTTTTCCTTCCGACTTAAACTCTTCGCAAAATTCACAACGATCACTTTCTTGGAAAGCTGAAATGGATTTATTTCAGCGTAAACCGTCAGTTGTTGTGATTTGTGACGATCCTATTAGCCGTTACAAAACGTGCCGGATGTTGGAACAGGCGGAAATAACAACCGCAGTCTGTACGTTTTCCGAATGCTTTGCTCTTCCCGCACCCAAACGCAACGACTATAATTTATATCTGATTGATTTGTACGGTAGCCGTTTTCCCGAAGAACAATTGCATAAGAAACTGGAAAAACATTTTGCGAATTTTCCTGTGGTTACGTTGGACAGTGAACGCAAAACGCCGGAACGTCTCATGCAAATCGAACAATATTCGCTGTGGCATCTTACCAAACCTTATTTTCCGGAAGAAGTCGTTTGGGCAATTCAAAAACTCTACCACCTCAAACAGCTTGTTTATGAAAGAGATTTATACTGCGATTCTGTTTTGCATTTTCCTTTGCCGATTACAGTCACCGGGCAAAGCGCAGGAATTCAAAAGTTAATTAGCGACATCAATCGTGTTGCAACGTCCAACGCTCCTGTTTTATTGCTTGGAGAAATCGGAACGCGAAAAGAATTGACTGCAAATCAAATTCATTTCAATAGCGGACGACCAATCCGATATTATCACGCCATGTCGCTAATCAATACGTTTAATGAAATGTTGCAGTATTATTTTTTCGGATGCGCGCCCGGCGTGACGGAAGTTTATCCTTACGGACATATTGGAATTTTAGAATTAGTATCGCGGGGAAGTTTTTACATTGAGTTTGTGGAATTTGCGTTTCCCGAATTGCAGGAAGCGTTGTTATCGTGTATCAAACACGGCGTAACTTATCGCGAAGGAATCAGAACGCCGGTTCCGATCAATCTTCGGTTCATCTTTTCCACTTATACAGATTTGGAAGAATTAAGCCGTAACGGAAGTTTTAATCGTGAATTGTGCGATATTTTGATGGAAAACCAGATTCTCGTTCCTGCGTTGCGGAATTGCAAAAAAGATATTGTCACGTTTTTTACATATGGAATCCAGTGGTTGTCGGAACTTTATAACAGACCAGTTCCGAAATTAGACAAAGCTGCGATGAATAAATTACTTTCTTATTCGTGGCCATTTAATACGCAAGAATTGGAACTTGCGGCAAAAAATGCTTTTTTCCGAGATACAGACGGCATTATCACGGAAGATGACATCATTTTTACGGTCAAACCGTTTACATTTGCACCGAATCAGAGGATGAAGCCGGAACAAGGCAGATGGTTAGGAATCGCGGGAATGTCGATGAATGACGTTCAGAGGCAAGCGATTCTCGAAACGCTGGCATTTTGCGGCGGCAACAAACAACACACAGCAAAAATGCTCGGCATCTCCGAAAAAACACTGTATAACAAACTCAAAGCATATGAAATCACGTAATTGATGAAAGACAATCTCTCAAAACGCTTTATTTACCACGAAAATACCGTATTTAAAAATTTCAGATGATTTCACTTTTTAAGGATTCCGCGTTTATCATGTCCCTAAAACTCCTGTTGTCTCTGATGTCCTTATTTTTGATGAAGACCGAATTTTAAAGGATCGGGAATAAACAATGACGAAACAATTTGATTTTTTGCCGAACGTTACTCTGCCAACAACGCGAATCGGCTGGATTGGAACTGGCGTGATGGGACAAAATATGTGCCGTCATTTGATTCAAGCCGGTTATCGCGCGACAATTTATAACCGCACGCCGTCGAAAGCGTCGCCGCTTTTGGAACTTGGTGCAAAATGGGCGGCAACTCCGGCAGATGTTGCGCGGGAAAGCGACGTCGTGTTCACGATGGTCGGCTATCCATGTGACGTCCGCGAAATCTTGTTAGGCGAAAACGGATTATTTTCAACGCTTGCCGCAAACAGCGTTGTCGCGGACATGACAACCAGCTCGCCGGAATTAGCAAAAATATTGTTCGCGGAAGCTCAAAAACGCCGGATTCATCTCCTTGACGCGCCGGTCAGCGGCGGAGACATTGGAGCAAAGGAAGCAAAATTATCAATTATGATTGGTGGTGAAAAAGCGGTTGCCGATATGTTACGTCCTTGTTTTGAATTGTTGGGGCAAAACATCATTTATCACGGCAAAGCGGGAAGCGGTCAACACGCCAAGATGGTGAATCAAATTTTAGTCGCAACGAACATGATTGGTCAGTGCGAAGGTTTGTTGTATGCTTACCGCGCGGGGCTGAATCTTGATAACGTTTTGAAATCTATTGCGGCTGGTGCGGCGGGAAGTTGGTCGTTGTCGAATCTTGCCCCGCGAATTTTAGCCGGAAATTTTGATCCGGGATTTTACGTAGAACATCTCGTGAAAGATTTAGGAATCGCTCTTGAAGAATGTCGTCGAATGAGCTTAACGCTACCGGGATTAGAACTTGCCGACATACTTTTTCGATTAACTGTCGCGCATGGCTATGCAAGAAAAGGTACGCAAGCGTTACTCCTCGCACTCGCAGAAATCACCAAGACGGATTGGAAATGATTCCAGGCGTCAAACGTTTGGAACTCCATGGAATCCAAGCGATCCCAAAACGGTGGGGGTAAGACTTGTGGGAACTTCTAAAAACCTCCCGAAAATATTCGTAGGTCATTATTTTTCAACGGTCACATGTGTTGAAAATGATGTTTTTAGAAGTTCCTTTGTGTCTAAAAATGCTCATTATTTTTATCGTTTTCCGGTTTTGGAGATTCGTTTTGATTATGGGCGTCGCGTTGCTCTTGGCGTTTTTTTTCAAGTTCGTACTGCACGCGAATTTGTTCAGCGATTTGCTGATGATGAATCCGGCTGTAATGCACGCTGACAGAAATCGCGTCAATAACAGCAATGACAATCGACCAGAGTAAAAGCAAAATGGCAAGCCCCCAAAGTAAAATAAACACTTTGGGATGATTTTTTGTTGGAATACACGCTCCGACTGCCATAAAAAATCCAGATAACCCAATCATCACCGCAACTTGAATCCTGCGGCGAAATTGTCGATTGAGAAACACTCCTGATCGTTGTGATAAATTTCCCGAATTTGTTTCCTGATGTACTTTTCCAAGCGTTTGCCACAACCGTTGTGCAAACCAAACGGCACAAGTGATCATTACGGCGGCAATGACAAGCGTAATATTTCGTGTGAGCGAGTCGATAACAAATGCCTTTCAAATAAAAAATAGAATTTTTTCTAGTAATTTTACGATCAATGGTTGCTCATTCGTAAATAATTCTTGAGCATTGGGGCATCTCAAATAACTTTTCAATAGATTTTTCACAATATTCTATATTCTATCTTTATTTCCTCAAAATTACAATACAGGGAGTCTCTAAAAACCTTTCCCAAAACATTCGTAAGTATCCGTGCATAAATAATCTATCAAAAACGACCTTGCCCATTCTCAGCAAACATGATATAATTCTTACATGCAAAACGATATTGTAAGCAACATTCGGGATAAATACAATAGTATTTCCGGTTTTTTTAACGAACGTCAAAAACGTCTTTGGGCGGTAGCCGAATCCAAATCGTTGGGACGCGGTGGTATCAGCGCCGTCCATCGCGCAACGGGTATTTCTATTGTTACAATACGCAAAGGTATCCAAGAACTTAATGCTCCAGAACAACATGTTGCAAGTCAACGAGTCCGCAAGCCCGGCGGCGGAAAGAAAAAAATCACAGCAAGGCAACCGCATCTTCTTGATGCATTGCAATTACATCTCGAATCATCCACACGCGGCGACCCGATGAGTCCGTTCCGCATTTTTCGGCAAAGCAAATCTCGGTTTGGTTTACGAAAAAATGATAGATGAAAGAACGCCGGATTTTGCATCAAGATTAAAAGAAGGACCGGTGGAATGGGGATTCGATTATTCCTACATCATTCCGCGTGGCCACATGACATTTCCCTATGTTTTTTATGAAAACAATGTGTTGGTCGGCGATCCATCCAAACTCACGACATTGAAGTCAGGAAAAGTCAACGGAGGACTTGTTACATCTGATGGTCCCGGCGATCCAACATGGGACAGTTCGCAAACGGGACGTATTTTAACAGAAAAAATAATTGAGTTTATCGACAATCATTTATCACAAAATAAAAAAAATGGAACAGACAAACCGTTTTTGATTCATTTTAATACCGACGGCGCGCATGGTCCTTTTACTCCACCGGAAACGTTGTTTGGTAAAAAACTGGCGGGACATACAAAAATCACGGCACATACAGATATGGTGTATGAAGTTGACATCATTGCCGGACGTCTTGTAAATATTCTCAAGGAACGAGATATTTATGCAAACACGATCATTGTTATTACTAGCGACAATGGCGGTATTCCCAGCGACCGCGTTACGTCTAGACACGATGCGGTCGGCGATCTGCGCGGATTTAAGTCCACAATTTGGGAAGGCGGCACTCGTGTTCCTTTCATTGTTCATTGGGGAGATGATACGGAAACCGGTTCAAAAATTAAACCGGGAATAGTTACCAATCAAGTCATTGGAACGCACGATCTTGCCGTCACGTTTGCGGAAATCGCAGGCGTTGAACCGGGCGAAGAACAAGCGTTAGACAGCGTGAGTTTTCTTCCTGTTTTATTTGGAAAACAAAGCGAAGACAAACCGATTCGTGAAAGTTTATTGATACAATCCGCTCCGGCTTCCGATATTCAATTTCCTTTTACCGAGTTTCTCGAACCGCTTAACAATAGTCAGCGTCCGATTGCCGATTTGCTCGCTTCTAACCCAGCGGCCATGCAATCACATACTTCCCATGCAAAAGCGGCACAAGATAAGGGCTTTGACGGTATTGGTCATGCTGTATTAAAGAACAATTGGAAACTTTTTTTCGGTTTGCAAGATGAACCGCAATTTCTCGCGAATCTCAACGATGATCCGAAAGAGCAAACAAATTTGCTGGAAAAATCAGAAAACAAAAATCGGATAGAAGAATATCAAGCGATTTATAAATCTATCCGCAAATCGAAACGCAGTACAACACCGTTAAAATTGGCAGAGTAAGACACTTGCATGCGTTCACTTGAATTTTTATTGATCCATAGATGGCACAGATTTTTTCAGATGATTATTAACAAAAGAATAAAAGTTCCAAAATTAAACTTCTATGTTAAATTTGAGATTCTGCTTTTCTGTAAAAAAATCTACGTTAATCTGTACCAATCTGTTGATAAACACAAATCAACGTGGACGACTACAAACCCAAAAGCATTTTTATTTGATTTTACACTTCTCACGGCGAGAAATTACACTTTTATTTCGTCTGTAATAATATCAGCAACGAATAAATGACAATTTTTTCCCGTAGAATGTATAACTACGAATACAAAAATCCGGGGCGAATATGGTTATCACATTCTCGCCCAAAATTTTTGTTTCGTCGCTGAATTTGCGGATAGATTTTGAAATTCCACATTGTTATCATTGGATTGATTCTCACGCTCTTGGGACGCAATAATCGGCAAAATCACCGGCAATTCTTCGATCTCTTCCGAGCTTGCCGTATGAAAAGAACAATGTGCCGGATTGTTTTTCAACGAGATTTTATTGATGCGATTTGCATAAGTTGTATTTCGGAACAACGAACCGCATGAGATTGCCGATTCTATTTTTGAAGCGTCATCGGATGTTTTTTTTCGCGTGTCTTCCGTCACAATAGTCAACGGCGTTCTTTGCTTACTTCCGATACTCCAAACGCTGGGAAACGATGGAACGTCAATAAACTCCGCAATTACCGGATTTTGCAAAACGGTTGTTGTTTTCGTGTGTCCTTCGTTCTCCTTTCGCGCGACGGGTTGTTGTTCAGCATTCTGTTTAACGAACTGTTTTTCAAAAATACGAGTCGCGGCAATCCGTTCCCGATAAAATTGAAGTTGGTCGCGCGTTGCAAAACTTGCCGGTTTTTCTTGCGGAAATGTTTGCGGTTTGTTCTCTTGCTGTTTGTCTGATTGTTCCGCAGATTGTATATTCGGTGGTGAAATCGGTTCATAGCTTGTTGTGACGGACGAATGTTTGGAAGTCAAAGCAAGAAGTGAATGGCGATGATTTATTTTTGGCAACAATTGCGTTTTTTCCGTCTTCACAAAACAAATCACATTGACCAACAATGGAAACATCAATCCAACCCAGCCAAGCGTTAAAACTCGTCCGACAGTAAAAAGCGTATTTTCCTCCGCAAAAAGAAATTGTCCGGTAATTGCAATTCCAACGCCGAAACAAATAAGCAAAATACTCACATTTGTCCGCAATTGTTCACAGGAAATTTTTTGCTGAAAAAACATACCAAGAAATACCGGTAACAATAACGGAAAAAACGCTATTGGAAAAACAGAGGCAACTCCGGTAGGAAATTCGATCGCGCCAATCAATCCGCGATAAAAAGCCAACCCGGTTATTGTAATCAACGCGGCAACAACAGCAATTTTCAGCGAGCGAAAAACAAGCATCATCGACAGCAACACAACAATCAACGAGACCGACGCGACGGCAACAAGTTGATTTTGAAAAAAACGATGCTCTTCGATTGCGAGAAGCGGAAGTCCCTGAATTTGTATCGGACGATCTTCCGGCGTCGTAATACATCGGCTTATCTGTTCTTGAAATCGTTTGAGCAAGAGCGTTGAATTGGATTGGCTACAAATCGGAAACGCCCAATAAATCGAATGTTGTTCCGTGTCGATAAAACGCCGCGAAACAAGTTTTCGCAATTCATTTTTCTTTTCCCGACACATTTGTATAGCGGTCAATAAACGTTTCTGTTGCAAGATTAAATCGTTTGTCGTAAATGTTTGATACGTATGAATACATTGAAAATATGCTTCCGAGGACAGCCGACGCATTTGTTGTTGAATCGCGTTAAGCTCGGCACAAATTTTACGGCAAATCGAAATTTCATATTGTGAATCTTGGTTTTCCAAAAATAAAATTTGTTGAGTTTGTAACATCATCAGCCGTTCTGTCAAAAAATGATATAATTGACCGAGCGACTGTTCCAGCATTTTAGGGTCTGGAAGCGGAATTTCCGGCGGCATTGCAACGGCGTTCAAAATAGGAGCGATTTGTTCCAGTTTGCGTATTTTTTCATCTGAACCGCGCCCTAAAATAAAAAACGGATGACAAATCAACATATCCGACGTACTTTGCAACATCGACTCGTGATATTGTTCTTGCGAAATGAAAATCGGCAGCAGGTCCGACCGTTGAGCGAAAGCGTTTTTCAGCGGTTCTCTCTGATGTTGCGGATAAAACACGAAATAACACATACCACCGACAAAAAGCGTTGTCAAAATCAAATTCAACGGAAGCGGAATGTTCGGAATTTTTTTGACAATCACAAACGGTTTCGTTGCAACGTTTGACGTTTGCGTTGAAATTGCTCGCATAGATCCAAGTGTTTGAAGCAATGCAGGAAACATGATGAACATTCCGGCAAGCGTTGCTATTACCGCAACAGTCAACAAAAATAGCGACTGCGAAATTCCAGTTAATGACTGGAAAAACGAAACATGTAACTCTATTTGAGAGATTTGTGTGGTCACACGTTCTGCGACCGGATCAAACATCGGGAATTGCTGAAGATAAACAATACCGGCGAAAAAAGCAAGCAACGAAATGATTCCGCCGCCTAAAACAGTTTTGCCGATTGTGCGAAAAACATGAGTAACAGCTTCTGACGTTTTAGAATAAAGCGTTAATGAATTGAAGTACGTTATGGTTAACAGTACGCCGACACAAGTTCCAAACAGCAAAACGGCGATTCCGATAAAAATCATCGGCGGCGTAATGTGTCCGAAACAAATAGCATTGATAAACAAATAGATTCCAAATGAACAGAGTGTCGTTGCCGGAATTGTCAAATATGCGAAAAACCGTCCCAATCCCGCAAAGAAAAACAACAATAACATTCCTGCCATGCCGAATAAACAGACAGCGATAGAACGTTCCGAAGTTAATAATTGCTGCCGTTGCCAATCGACAGCAATGCCGGTCAACTGAATTTCGACCGCAGGAAATGATTGTGAAACACCGGCTGTGATTTGCCCCAATTCACGTATTGCGGTATCAATGCGGCGCATATCTTCTGGATTGGAAAATACGTCGCCGTTTTTTGTCGGATAAATTCGTATTCCGTTATTTTCTTGACCGGAAACGCGAAGCCAAATAACGCCTGTCAATGGTTGTGTCGGATTTTCTTCCGCCGTCCTTGAAGAGAATGAAAAATCATTTGCAATGTTCAACCATTCGTCGGGATTAAGTTGACAAAGCGAAATGTTCGTTTTATCGTTAGAACGGTACGACGGCGCAGTGAAAATATTGTGCAATCCCTCGACAAAACGTGCCGCCAATTTCATAAGACGTTGATTTTGTAAAAAGATTTGATGATACTCTAACGTTGTTGGTGTTGTTTGCGGAGAATGTTGTGCGAGAAAATTTTGCGATTGTTGTAATCGTCGGCACAACCAATCGGCATAATTGGCGGTTTCCAACAATGCCCACTGACCGTCCGTTATCTGTTTCGCGTCGAGCGACTCATAATATAATGTCAACAAAGCGTCCGATGGCAGAGCGGTCAAATCGTGAGCGTTGTTGTTTTGTAAATCATAACTGGTTAAAATGTCACAAAAAAGTTTTTTCTCCGCAACGAGTTTTTGTTTCAATGTTTCGATTGCATCGACGAGTGTTTGTTGCGATGTTGCAGATTTTTTCGCCGTCACGCGAATCATAATTTCGGAATCAAAATGGATCTGATGGCTCAAATTTTCCCACTTTTCTTTTTCAGAATAGTTTGGGGGAAGATGAGAAAGAAACGGTATATAAGGAGACCATGTCCACCAACAGAGAAAGAATCCCACAACCGCGACAAGGCAGATTCCGGCGATAATCGGTTGCGGATATTTTATACAAAACGCCGCCCAGTTTTCGAGTAATTTCGCCAAAAGCATATCCGATTGTGCCGAATTCCTTTTCGACATTGTTTGATCAATTTGAATTTCTATAATCTCGCGATAGCATTAAAATCATTGAAGAATTTATTATAACATTAGTTTTCAAAGAATTAAGGATGGTTATCCTCTTCAATTTTCAGAATTTGATCGCGTAGATTTTTCGCATTTTCATAATCTTCGATAGCAATGGCTTCGTCCAATTCTCGCCGCAACTTGATTAAATATGTCCGACGGTCTTGTCCTTTGTGAAATGAATGCGGAAGTTTGCCAATATGTCGCCGCTCGCCATGAATATTTTCCACGAGCATCCCAAGTTGTTCATTGAAACAAGTATAATCAAACGGACAACCGAGCCGCCCTTTACTACGAAATTCAAAAAAACTAATTCCGCAAACTGGGCAAACTTGCTGATCAATTTCGCGTAAATTTTCCACCGCGTGATTCAGCGCGACATTTTGAGCGACCGATTCCGCCAATGCGGCAGTTGCCTCATTTTGATCAGACGATTCACTCAAATACTCGCGAGCGTGTTCTTCGCAAAGATGAAACTCAACTGGCTTACCGCTTGTCAATTCGGTAATATGAAACGTCGCAAATTTCTCACACTTTTGGCACTTCATTGGAATTTTATGAATAAAATTTCGTGTTTTTTGATAGAAACACAGTTAATAGAAAATATTACAACAAAAAAAGAAATCTTTCGCTACTCGGCAAAAAAGAAAATTTTCATCGATTTTGTTGTTGGAGGTTAAATTGGACAAAACTAATGGGAACAAGATTTGGCAGAAATGGTATTCTTCGGTCATCGTATTAGCAAACTTACCGCAACATGCGGGATAACTTTCACAGCACTTTTATTATTGTACTAAATACCGAAACTTGATACAATACCTCTTATGAAAAATTTAGGACAAAAACAAAATTCTTGAACTTGCAAAGAGAAAATGTAGAAATAAAAAATCCTCTGGGGAACTTCTAAAAACATCATTTTCAACACATGTGACCGTTGAAAAATAAGGGCTTACGAATATTTGGGGGAGGTTTTTAGAATTTCCCTCTGATTATTTCACTTTTGGAAGAAACAAGATGATAGTAAGCAGTTATGGTAGAATAGGAAGATTTAGAATCACTAAAATAAATTCAGAAATGATTATACAAACAAATAATTATGTCATAACATTATTTTACAATACAAGCAGTTAAGTAGAAATCGCTCAACTCAAATTACCACATTTTGAATATGGCAGCGACAAATATCTACGTCCGAGGAATCGGGCGTGGACTTGTCGTGCTATATGCCCATGGTAAGGTTTGAGTTGGCGACAAATGTTCCATGCCTTTTTTGTTTGCACTCTCAATGCCATCGGATAATTCTTTAACTCTCACCGAAGTACGCCGTCAATTAAACGAAGCTATTCAACGTGTTGTTGAACTCCGTTGTATTGAAAATCAATTACTTGACGAACATTTACCGACAAACGAACACACCGAACTTGCCCTGCAATTCGACGACAAAACACGGACGGTTTCTTGGCTTGGTCGTTTACATGTATGACATGAATTTAGTTTTACGCCACAATTCAATTAACTTTACTCAAAAAAGATATAAAAATGTCAAAAGATTCAACAACTGAAAACATTGTCGGTGCGTTAATTGTAGGAAGTATTGCTGCTGTTGTCTGTGCCGGTGTTTGGGGAATTATTGCTGCTGTAATCGGATATGTTTTCGGTTGGCTTGCCATTGGTGTCGGAAGCATAGTAGGCGTTGCCATAAAGGTGAGCGGTAACAGTAATTCACAGTTTTCCGGTGTTATTGCTGCCATATTGGCTCTGTTGGGCGTTGTTCTCGGAAATTTCTTCTGCATTGCTACTGCTTTATCAACGGTATCAATTGAAGTGTTCGGCACAAAGTATGGCTTTTTGCAGTCACTTGGTGTGATGATTCAAGAGCCGCAACTTGCCATTGCGGTATTTTAACGGAAGTTCCGTTTTAAGGCGATAGATTTTTCGTTTGGTGTTTGAAATTACAGAGTTTTTCTAAAAATATACACCCAGTAAAACAAATATCTTTTAATATTTTTTAAGAACATTTCTGTTTTTTTATCGTATAATGTACCCAGAGATCTATGTCGGCTTGTTGCGGTGGTTTGATTTGTTTCGAGTGGGGTGCCCGTCAAAAATTTCACGCCCAAACAACATGCCCCCATTCCAACAACAGAAAAATCCGATGTACGTTGAAACATCAGTCTGTATCGATAAAAGAGAAGTTACACATACGCATTATTTTTTGCGTCAATCCCGTCGTGAAGGTCAAAAAATTATCAAAACGACAATTCTCAATATCACCGGTGGGGGCGAACAAAATTGCGAGGCGTTTGCCACTCTTCTGAAAAACAAAAAATTTCGTAATATTTCAGTGGAATTTTT
>JAIRYX010000135.1 GCA_031267635.1 Planctomycetaceae bacterium | reverse complement strand
AAAACTGTCGAGACGTTATACGGGACTTCCGATCTCGATTAACGCGAGATACCAGCAATGCAAGGTCGTGGAAGAAGTGGCAACCCTCGTGAATCCTGAATCTCAAAACTTCAAAAGCTATAGAATGATACCTGCGTAAAGTTTAGACTCTGGAGCTTCGGATTCATGATCTGATTGAGCAATCGCAATGATTGCCTTGATGCGCGCATGTCATTCATGCCGTAACGCCTCAATTGGGTCCATTGACGCGGCACGAATGGCAGGGTATAAGCCGAACATCACGCCGATAACGACCGAGATGATGAACGAAAGCGGAATCGACCAAGTAACGATAATCGGTTGGATATTGCGCACCGTGTCGGGAAGCGCGGCGACAACATGAGGACAATATATGGAAAGCAACCACCAAACAAAATCCGTTGCCGGAACACATGCCAGCCCAACGCCAATGCCAAGTAATCCGCCGACAACCGAAAGGACAATCGTTTCAATAAGAAATTGGCGCACGATGTCGCCGCGTTTCGCGCCGAGTGCGCGGCGGATTCCGATTTCGCGCGTGCGTTCCGTGACTGTCGCAAGCATAATGTTCATAATTCCAATTCCGCCGACAAGAAGCGAAATGCCGGCAATCAATCCCATAAACAGCATAAACATGATTTGCGTCGTTCGTGCCTGTTCTAAAAGTTCCAAAGGCACGGTGATACCGTAATCACGCATCTTGCTGTGATGTTTGTCGAGCGTCATGCGGATAAGCTCGGACGTTTTCATCACGTTTTCCCGCTTGTCCACCTGCAATGTTACTTGCGAAAGCTCAATTTGTTCCATTTCAATTGATGAGCCGCTGTTCGTGATGATTTTGTCGCCAAATCTCGACCAAAACGTATCGATTTGAATATAAACATCGTTGGAAAAATCTTGCGCCGAAAAGGAACCGCCGATTCCCGCAGTCGGGTCTTTTTCCTGAACGATTCCAATGACGACATAAGGATCGGGAACGTTGCTCACGGATTGAATGTTAATGGAACGTCCAATCGGGTCGTCGATGGGAAACAACCGCTCCGCGACTTTGCTGGAAATTACGCAAAAATTATGGCGATTAATGCCGTCAATGTCTTCGATAAAACGACCGCGATCCATGATAAGACGGTTAATTTCCTGATATTTTGCCGTACAGCCGACGAGCCGCCCGTCAATTTGACGTCCGGCGTGAGTGAATTGACGGCGGATTTCCCGAACAGGAATGGAATCGACAATCGTTGGAATTGTTGATTTGAGGCGGTGAAAGTCGTCGCGAGTCAGTCCGTAAGGGGTAATCGTCGGTCCCCGCATGTCTCCCCGCGTCGAATTGAGACTTAATTCCGCCGGTTTGATCGTGCGCACGATTACGTTCGTCGCACCGAGACTTTCAATTTGTTCGGTTGCCTTGCGGCTGATTCCTTCGCCCACCGCAAGCAGCCAAATCACACTCGCCACGCCGATAAAAATTCCCAACACTGTCAACAACGACCGCATCGGATGCAGCCAAAGACTCTTAATGCCAAGCTGCCATGTACGCAACCAAAGAATAAACATAAAAAATAGATACTAAATTAAGGTGAAATATAAGAGTCTCTTGAAAAACTGCAGAAAAAGTATTCCTGTTTCTTTCAATCCCTGTGCCGCACGTCGGATTCGAGTTGCCCGTCGCGAAGACGAATAATTCGTTTGCTACGTGCGCCGACATCGTCTTCATGCGTAACAAGGATAATCGTGCGTCCTTCGCCGTTGAGATGATCGAGTAAATCGAGAATTTCAGCAGTTGTAACCGAATCCAGATTCCCGGTTGGTTCGTCGGCAAGAATGAAATAAGGATCATTGACTAAACTTCGCGCGATGGCGACTCGCTGCTGCTGACCACCGGAAAGTTGCGTCGGGCGATGTCCCAGACGCGAACCAAGCCCGACCATTTTTGCCAGTTCAACGCTTCTTTCGCGGGCTTTGCGGGTAATGTTTCCCTGATAATAAAGCGGTACTTCGATATTTTCAATGACCGTCAGTTGCGGAATTAAATTATACGCCTGAAAAACGAAACCGATCCGTTTCGCGCGAATAGTGGAAAGCCGGTCGTCGTCGAGCGTCGTTACGTTATCATTGCCGAGAACAATCGTACCGTGAGTTGGACGGTCAAGGCAACCGAGCAAGTTAAGGATCGTGCTTTTTCCCGAACCGGACGCGCCCATAATCGCGATATAATCGCCTTCCGGCGCCTCAAAACTGACGCCTCGCAACGCACGTACCGTTTCGCCTTTAAGGACATATTCTTTCGCAACATTGTCAAGTTTTGCGGCTAACATGGAGTAATATTGAAGGTTAAAAGTTGAAATAGCAGGCGGTTGAAATAAGGTTTTGTTGACAGCGTTTGGTGTTTGCTTTTCAATGGATGACTGAAATAATTATACTACAAACCGGCAATCAAAAACACGAGACCGCATATAAATAATGTTGAAAGGAACAAGTGGGATTTGGGGATTTCTGAATCGAGGAGCAATCAAGTAGGGGCAGACTTTGCGTCTGCCCGTTATTTTTTTGCGTTTCCCTTAAGCCATAAACAGGCGCGAGGTCTGTTTCATTGTTGGTTTACACCGTCACGCCGTGAACGCCGTTCTTGTCTTTCAGTAACCGGCAAACCAAGGTTTCCTTCAATATATGACGTTTTAGCTTTATTTTCAATAAGCACTTCGCCGCGAACCATGTTTTCGCTGACAATCGCGCGCACAACATTTTCACCAAGCGAAATTTGCGGCTTCGGGATTCCGAAATCGCAGCCGCGAATCGACACCGAACCGCTATTGACCTGAAGAGCAAAGCGGTTTTCATTTTTTCCGTCCCATTGCACGAAAATACAATCGGAAAATCCGATGTTGCCTTTGCCGTTAATTTTTGCGATTTGATGACACGGACCCCAAAAGGCGCAATTGACAAATCGCACATTGCCTTGATTGGAATCGTTCACAACAACCATTGTCGGATCGTCGCCTTGAAACGCAACAAACTCGCCGTTGGTAATAAGGATTCCAAACGGTGCACTTTGATCAACGAGTACGGAATTTTGGCACAAATCCGCACCGATTCCGAGAAAGTTTCCGTTGCACGCTCCTTCTTTACTACTGCCGAATTTGTAGCCAACTTTATATCCAAAGCAAAACGTATTCAACACGTAATGCCAATCGGTACGCTCAAAAATAAACGCTTCGCCGTTTTCTTTCTGCCAATTGAACAGCTCGCGTTTCATGCTCCACCAAGGATTCCAGTGAACGTTCTCAATGCGTCCGATGTCGTAAATGCCGTCCACATAAATCCCGCGACGTAGCGGCTGACCGCTGATATTGCGGATTAACGCCCGTTCGTTTTTCGAGGCGTCGATGGCGTTGTACGGATTGAGCATTTCCACGTCCAGTACGGCGGGATTTTTGCCGCGCATCGCAATTCCCCAAGGATAAGCGGCAGGGATTTTTTCCGGATCTTGCAGAGACCAATACATCACAACGCCTTTGAGCGTGCTGTTTGTATTGAGCGTGATAAACGGCGGCGCGTCTTCTTTGCCGTGATTTTCGGTAACGATGAATGTTGTGCCGTCGTCGCCTGGTTTTGGCATTCCGGGGTTGCGGATTCCGTTGTGTGACGGAACCGATTCAAACGCTCCTTTGAGCGTAACGGCTTGCGGCACATTCAAATGCCCGGCAAAAAAATACGTTCCGCGCGGAGCGTAAACTGTGCCGCCTTGTTTTCCGAAAGAGTCCAACGCTTTTTGAAACGCGTCGGTGTCGTCGGTTTTGCCGTCTCCTTTCGCCCCAAAATCGCGTACCGAAACAATATCGCCGGTTGCAAAATAAGGTTCAATGTTCGCGTCTTTCGGCGGTGTTTGCGCGGAAATGTATGCGGAAACGCCCAAAATCATTGTTAAAAAATATGTTTTCAAAAAAAATCGTCGCATAGTTGCTCCTTTATTGCGGCAGGTTTAATGTTGAAAGGTGGGAAGTTTCAGTAATTTTTATGCTATCACAACCGTTTAGAAATTTCAAGTAGCCGCCGTAAAAAAACGGTAACTATTCCATCGTTCAAACCCAAATAAACTCGTAATAGGCAACTGGGAAACAACAAACCAACCTAATCACCCAAATATGAAAGAAGTAGAATTTTTGAGTCCGGGGACTTCTATCTTAAGCATCTCTTTTGTCCCTCGTGTTTCCAACATTCTTCCGCGCCATGCTACGAAACGGTTGAGACGGTCTGTCGAACAAGAAGCGGCTTTTGTTTTTTGCTCGCTTCCATTTCATGCTCATCTCTGTATCGACAACTTTTGCAGTTGTTTGTAAATGTCTTCACAAGGAACTTTCATCAATTCGCGGTTGTAGGTGACGAACCCGTCGGTTTCCGTTTCCAAATCGACCAGTTGATGAAATGTCGCGGCGGACGTTTCGTATTGATGACGATATTCTACAAGCAAATCAATCATTCGGCAAAATTCCGCAAGAAGCTGTTCGGTTGAGAAAACTTCGCGGTACCCCCAATGTTCTGTTGACCACGAATTGTTCACAACGAACAAATCAACACCGCCGTATCGCCCGATAGTTTGTGCCATTGTCGGCGTCGTTGCGATTTGCTGTAAGGCATCGGCGGTCAGTTCGGAAAGCATAAATTGATCCTGGATTTTTCCTAACGTCTGTTCCGCACTGCCGCTCGAAACGCAAATCAATCGAGTCGAATCCAATTGATTCGCTTTTTCCAAATAATAATGCGAATTATGTTCCCCGATTCCTTGCTGGAATAAAATCCAACAAACAATGGACGGATGATTTTCTAACTGCCGAATCATCGCGCTCATTTCGGAATCAAATTGGGCTGTTGCCGACGCGTGATTATTGTTTCCGGCGGGAATCTCTTGCCAAACCAACAGTCCCATCGTGTCGCAAAGATGATACCAAATTTCCGGCTCAATTTTTGCGGTTTTGCGAATCATGTTAAATCCCAACGCTTTCGCCGTCATCAAATCGCTTTGCATTGCCTTTTCGGACGGCGCAGTGTATAAACCGTCCGACCAAACGCCGTGATCGCTCACGCCGTTTTGAAAATACGGTTTGCCGTTCAAATAAATTGCCGTGTGTCCTGTTGCCGTTTGTATCGTTTCAATTTTGCGGATTCCGACGTAGCTCGAAATTTGATCAATAATTTTATTGTTTTGCAAAACGGCAATACTGATATTATATAAATGCGGCGATTCTGGCGACCACGCTTTAAAACGTGATTCGGGAACCCGTAAAATGAGCGCGCCGTTTGCTCCGCCGAACCCTCGCGCTAAAAATTCTTTACCGTCGTACAGCTCTGCTTGAATCACGTTGCTTTCCGTCAGATTTTCGCCGAACACTTGTAATCTTACGGCTTTCGCGTCAAAATCAGGCGTCGTCTGTACGCGTCGAATCGACATTTCCGGCACCGGTTCCAGCCAAACGGTTTGCCAAATCCCAGTCACGCTTGTATGGCAACCGCGTTTTCTTTCACGCGATTGATTTCCGCGCGGTTGCGAACCTTGTTCAGTCGGGTCTATCACTTTTACGACTAACGTTTGCTCCGAATCCCATAAAATTGCGTCGGTAACATCGAAAGAAAACGAATCGTATCCGCCGCGGTGCGTCCCGATATATTTTCCGTTCACTTGCACAACCGCTTCCCAATCTGCTGCGCCAAAATGAAGCAAAATTCGATGAGCTTTCGACCAAGTATTAGGAATGCGAAACCTCTTTTTATAAGAAACCGTTGTCGCGTGAATTCCAACGCCCGACAATTGGGACTCAATCGGAAACGGTACAAGAATCGAAAAAACCGACCCTTGTTGCTTATTTGAAGAATTGGGGGCAGCAATTGTTTCCAATTCCCAATAACCGTTAAGATTGAGCCAATCGGAACGCACCATCTGCGGACGCGGATAATTTTGTAAAACGTCGTCGGGGTTGAGATTACGTCCCCATTTTGTCAAAACGCGCGAACTGGGCGATGCAAAATCGGAACTTCCTTGCGCGAAAATTTTATTTCCCAAAACGAGACAAAAAATAATAAATGCGAATAGCAAAAACACGGATTTTTTACTCCGACGCATAACGTTCCCTTTAATTTTCATTATCCATTCATCTTAAACAGCCCACACACGTCATTTGAAGTATTATTGATCCACAAATTGCACAATAAATCAAGACTTTTGTTGACTATTTGATTTCATAATTTTGCCCACATAATTATAACAAAAAATCATACGGAATCCAAGAGCGTTTTTGTCGAAATGAATTCTTGGCGATATGAGACACAAGATGAGGCGGAATCTGGGAGTTTTTTTCAGACTGACGCAATTGAAATTTTTCATTCAAACTAGTTTGTATTGTTTTGCTGTGAGAAATATACATTTGCGTATTCGTTGTATGGTGGAGTTTTTGTGCCAGCGCTTGCAAGGTGTTTTTTTACCAATTGGTTTTTTCTAACTCTTCTAAATTTGCTATACTCACGACAGAGTTCAATTTTTGTTTGTTATTTTTACTTTCTCAAATAAGAAGAAGTATTAGTAGGATGGATTTATACCATCCGTGGCTACTAACCGTCACTTCCAAAACCATGTTGTATTGGTTGTAATGTTGGCGTTGTATTGAGGCGATTCCGTTTTTACCAAGGAGGTTACTATGCTTCGCCGAGATGGTACAGAACAGGAAAAACAAACGTTTCATCA
>JAIRYX010000102.1 GCA_031267635.1 Planctomycetaceae bacterium | reverse complement strand
CGTCTTATTTTTTACCGTATTCCAATCCAGAAAAATTCGACGCCGTTCAGCGTGAAGCTTTGCGTTTTCTTCCTTTGGCGGAAACCGAATTGACCTCGCAAATTTTGTTAGCACAATATCACGGAGCACTTTCTCGCGAGATTGCCGATTTGATTCAATTATTGCGGTCAACCACGTTACGATCCGATAAAAATCAGTATAAACCGTTTTGGGATGAAGTGTTGCAAAGAATTGAAACACTTTTGACAAGCTATGGAATCGGCAAACATTTGATTGTTCCGTTTCGTGTTGTTTTAATGGGACAGGTCAATTCAGGAAAAAGCAGTTTATTGAATGCGATACTCGGCTTTGAACGTGCGATAGTTTCGCCGATACACGGTACAACCCGCGATTTAGTTTCTGCCAAAACGGTCATTAACGGCTGGTCGGTTTTATTTGTCGATACTGCCGGAATCCGCGAAACACAATGTGTTATTGAACAGGAAGGGATCAAACGAACGCATGAAACGCTCATTGATTCTGATTTGATTCTTCACGTCATTGACGTCAGTGAAAAGAACAACGAAAAAACAACGACAGAGATTCCGCCGACATTTCCTCATTCCAACATAATTCGTGTTTTCAATAAAGTAGATATTGCTGCTTTCGATGAAAACATGTTCCTTGATTCCAATGAGGATGATTTATTTATCAGTGCGAAAACCGGCAGAGGATTGGATATTCTTCACCAAACGATATTCAAAAAATTATTGCCGAATTTTTGTAAAAATACTGAGCAAATTCTTTTACCAATGGTTTTTAGCCAACGGCAACATAACGCATTACTTTCAGTCCAACAACTTTTATTGTCCCGCAAATTCGATTCGTTGTTGCTGTTATTAGAGAATTTTTTCGTTTGAAATCTCTCACACAATATCCTCCTCGCACTTGAAAACTCGGTTTTTAAGACGATGTTTATCGTTCGTCATATCCCTAACATTCCTTTTGTCCTTAGTTTTTTTTAACGAAAACCGAATTTTAAAGTGCGAAGAGAATAGAACAAATTATTAGGCAACGCAGGAAATCAACGAATCAGGAATTTGCATCATGTTTGAAATCACACCTGAAATCAAGATTCCGTTATCAGAATTGCAATGGACTTTTGTGCGCAGTTCCGGTCCGGGTGGTCAGAATGTCAATAAAGTGGCGAGTAAAGCTGTGTTACGTTGGAATGTCGCGGCGAGCGAACTGCTTGATACAGATTCTATGGCTCGGCTTGCTGTTTCGTATCCGGCACATTTAACAAAAGAAGGCGAGTTAGTTATCACTAGCCAGAAAACTCGAGACGCCATTAAAAATCGTACGGATTGCCTCGAAAAACTGCGGGCGATGCTTCTTACCGCTATCAAAAAACCAAAACGCCGCATTCCTACACATCCAACCAAAGGTTCTATCGTCCGTCGATTAAGCAACAAAGCCAGACATGCACAAAAAAAACAGAATCGACAAAAAAATCTGCTTATTTCGCATTTGGGGGAGTCTTAATTTTTTAGAAACATGCCTGATTATTTCGTTTTTGGGGGACAATATTTGAAAACGCAATAGAACACTATGGCATCAGTTGCTCAAGCTAAATAAATCCACACTGAGCAACTATAGTCAATTTTGCCGGAAAATATTACTATTGCCGCCCTTATATTTATTAAGTTCCCATTAGTAGCTCAAATTGCACCAAATATACGTCCTTATCCCTTATTTTCATTTGGGAACTTCCCAAAACCTCCCCCAAATATTCGTCACCTCTATTTTTCAACGGTCACATTTGTTGAAAATGAGTTTTTTAGAAGTTCCCAAAAGTATTCAAAAATTTCTGATGACTTCGTTTTTGGGAGAGGCAATATGTGAAGACACAACAGACAACGTATGACAAAATAGAAGATTTTAAATCGCTAAAACAAATCCAATACCAGATGGCATAGTTCATTTGGGCGTTTTATGAATTTCCAAAATCCCTTTTTTATAGCATGCCATTTTACATTGCTTAACAAAAACATGAAACAATGAGGAAAATTTTATTAGCCCTCAAAAACACGAAATAGTCAAAAAAGTAATTATTCAATCGCCTCTGAATTTGCTGTTTTGCGTCATAAATGATGTGGTTTTAATTGAAAAAATTCTTGCTAATTTTGCGAATGTTTTTCAAATCGTCCTCCAAAATTAAAAACTAATAAAATTTCGCCCAAATTTTATTTAAAACCACGACTTGACTGAATAATTACTCGGAAATTTTCAAATGATTGTCACTTGACTCACAATTCGGTTTCTTCTCTGATTGCTTTGAATAACGGACCGGAAGTATCACCGATACCACCTTTTAGCGTTTCAGGGTTGATAACCGACACTGTTGTTTCCGATTGTTGTTCTTGACTTTCCGCCGCAACCGCTTCTTGGTTTTCTTCTTCTGTCCATTCGGCACGTTTACGGGAAAGACCAATCTTTCGTTCATCAATATCAACGCGAAGTACTTTGACTTCAATTTCATCGCCGACTTTGACAATTTCTTCCGGATTTTCCACTTTATGATTGGCCAGCTCCGAAATATGCAATAGACCTTCAAGGTCTTCTTCCAAGCTGACAAAAACGCCGAAATTCGTAATCTTAGTTACTTTTCCGGTAACAATATTACCCGCCTGATATTTTTCTGGAATATGAGTCGCCCAAGGATCGTCGGCCAGTTGTTTTAGCCCCAATGCAATGCGCCGACTTTTTTTGTCAACTGCCAGGACACGGCAAGCCAGCTTTTCTCCTTTCGAGACCATTTCATTAGGGTGCGTAATTTTGCGAACCCAAGACATATCGCTGACATGCAATAAACCGTCAATTCCTTCTTCGATTTCAATAAACGCTCCATAATTTGTGAGATTGCGAACCGTTCCGATCACATCAGAACCAATCGGATAACGATCTTCGATATACTCCCAAGGATTTTCATGCGTTTGTTTGATACCCAACGAAATTTCCTGCTTCTCTTTATTGATTCCGAGAATTGCCACTTCAATCGTGTCGCCAACATTGAGAAATTCGTTAGGATGCGTGATTCGTTTTGTCCATGACATTTCACTAATGTGAACAAGTCCTTCAATTCCTTCTTCGAGTTTAATGAACGCACCGTAACTCATAACATTGACAACCGTACCAAAAGTACGCGATCCCACCGGATATTTTTCTTCAACATTATCCCAAGGACTCGGCGTTCTCTGTTTGAGACCAAGTGAAATTTTCTCTTTTTCGTGGTCAATCGCAAGAATGATAACTTCAATTTCGTCGTCGATTTTTACAATGTCGGACGGATGATTGATGCGTCCCCAACTCATATCGGTAATATGCAACAAACCGTCAATTCCACCGAGATCAATAAACGCACCAAAATCGGCAATGTTTTTGATTATTCCTTTACGTGTTTCTCCAACTTGAAGTTCGTTGAGCAACCGCGTTTTTTGAGCGGCACGTTCATGTTCGATCAAGGCGCGACGGCTGACCACGATATTACGCCGTGTTTCGTCAATTTTGAGTACGACACATTCAATCGGTTTATCGATAAATTCCGCAATGTCAGTAGGGCGACGTACATCAACCTGACTTGCAGGAAGAAAAACTGCCACTCCAATATCGACCAATAAACCACCTTTGATTTTTTTGACAACATTCCCAACAACCACGTCTCCTTCTTTGACTTTTTCCATCATACGATCCCACGCTTCAATTTTCGCAGCTTTCCGCTTGCTCAATTGAATCATACGCGGTTCTTCCGGGGTTGCTGTATCTTCAAGTTCTTCAATCAGAACCTTAACAGTATCACCAACTTGCGGCGGAGGATCTCCTTCCTCCCATTCAGTGATCGGAATTGGTCCTTCGCTTTTGTAACCGACGTCAACGATGACATGTTCATTTTCAATACGGACAATTTTTCCTTCAACGATTTTGTTGGCAACAACATCGTCATTACCCCAATCAACTTCTTCCGGATTTACGCTACCGAGTGCAGCTTCCAGTTGAGTATCCCAATTCTGCTCGTCAATGTCTAGTTTGTGAATAAGGTTTCGATTAACCACAACAACAGTCCTAAAAAATCTAAAAGTGTAAAAGTCAACGATCAACAGTTGTGATCGCGGCAATCAGAGACAATTTATTTCCCTATCAAAGGCGAAATATCCGATGCGGTAAATTCAATGATAAGTTTCTGCTATTGAGAAATATCACAATTCAAAAAGGTATTGAACAATCTTTCTCAAAATATAAATTTCTGTGATTTATCACTTGAAATTTTAGCGTAAATGACAGAAGCAATAACAAAACCACACCTTAATTACATCTGATTCCGACAAATCTCCCATTTTGACAACTTATCAAAATTACTAAAGAGTCATATTTTACCCATAACGCACAAAGATTTTTGTTGAAATTCATCCTTGTGTTTTGCGGATATCCTTAACGATTATCCACAAAAAATCCTACACGGCATTTAACTTTAATATTGTAACACAAGCCGGTCAGAATGACAATAGGAGTTACTGAAAATTTTGAGAATATAATAAAATTTCAACAAATCTGACCGACATGATTGCATTATTCATAAAAATATTATAATATTTTGTAACATTCAGGAGGGACATGATGTTGGATTGAAAGATGCCAAAATTTTGTCTGCCCTCACTCAAAACCATGACCTCTACTGAATGGTTACAATGTTTTTAGAAAATATCCCAAATAACTAACCATACTGTGGGTTTTACTGAAACACAGAAATTTTTAGTTTAATTTTTTATAATCACTCATGTTTACGCATGAGCGATTAACATTCAGGAAACGTAACTATTCAGTCGCTCAAACCAAATAAATCCGTATAGGACAACGGAATAGTTACCGTCAATTTTACCGGAACATATTATCATTGCCGCCCTTATTTATCAACTTTTTCCTTTTTCCCCTTAGTAGCCCGAATCGCGCCAACATGCGTCCTTATGCCCTTATGTTTCGTTCCATTTGGTTTGATAATAATCCATCCTTTAAAACAAGAAGGGTGCGTTTGGGGGGCTATGTCGGCTATTAAGGGAAACTTGATAAATAAGGGCTGCAATAGTAAAATCTTTCGGATAATTATTTAGACGCCCAGTGCGGATTTATTGTGTTGGAGCGGCTGAATAGTTATGATATCTCATGCGTAACATGAGATATTAAATTGATGAATAAGTATTTCTATCGAAATTTTACGATAATTTTCTTTGAAAGCTCTGTGGCTAAATATAGTTTTATTAAGAATTCCAGTAGATAATCTTTTTTCTTGATTAATCGTCTTATCTTCTAGTGAGGCGGTGTTTTGCTTTAGGCTGTAGAATGAATAACGAAACAATATCACCAGATAAAACCGACATTTCCGATGGAGAAAATTCGTCGGAAATCGTTTTGTCGCAAATGTTTCGGACAATCGAAGCCAAATTGCTCGGAATGTTGTACCATGTTCTTGGGAATATCGAGGATGCACGCGACGCTTTACAGGAAACATTCATCCGATGTTGGAAACACCGCGATTCATTGCACGAAATTCAAAATATCCGTGCATGGATTTTCCGAATTGCGTACAATATTGCACGCGACGTAAGAAAATCCGCATGGCGAAAACGTCGGCAAGCATTACCGTATGATGAAAATGAAATTTTGTCACACAAAACAAAAGTAGATGACGCGATGATACAGTCGGAAGAACTGAAACAATTCCGAAGGGCGATTCGGTCGCTGGACAACGAAGAAAAAGAAGTTTTTTTGCTTCGTCAGAACGGCAATTTAACGTTTGAGCAAATTGCACAAACGCTAAATATTCCGCTCGGCACCGCAAAAACTCGAATGCGGCGTGCGGTAATGAAACTTCATAGCATTTTAGAAGAACAATGAGTAACAGCGAAAATATCAAAGCGGAAATTGTAGAATTTATATATGATCTTTTATCGGAAGAACGTATGGCGGAACTTCGTTTGCGCATTTCTCACGATACGGAAATTGCGGCACTATACAAACAAACTCTCCAAACCGCCTCGCTCATTGCCGATGCTTCCTGCCTCGAAACCGACTTTTCGGTTGTCGATTCGCTACTTATAGTAAATTGTGAAAATAACGAAAATCATAAGCAATCACAAACTATTCCCATTCCACAAAATACAGATTCAGGAACAACGCAAATTGCTCATCCTTCGCATTTTGAAATAGATTTGCCACAAACCCCATCACGGCTAATTTTTTCTCCACACACTGTATGGGAATATACCAAGCGTGCGGTTCATCATGAGCGAGGCGTTAATCGCGTAATGAGTTATGCGGCTATAACTCTTGTGGTAATAACAATTTGTGGATTTTTGTTTCAACGTTACCAAATGTCGCGGATTGCCCGGTTGCCATTGCGTATTGTTGCGATTGCACCAGAAATCCTGGTGAAAAATTCGCCGCAAACGCTACAAATTCAACTAACCGACTTGATCGGCGAAGAACGGCAGATGCCTGTTTCCGTAACATTAAGTTCTAATGATCAAACTTTTGTAAAATTGACCGAGCAAACAGACGAACATGGAAAATTATCGTTGCCGTTATCAAAACTCACTGAACAGCTATCAGGCAAAACGCAAGACGAGTCGTTACAATTGGCAATTTCTACAGAAGATTCTCAATCCATTTACAATAAAAAGTTAGTCGCTACTTTAAAATTGACGGCGAAACCGCCCAAAATAATTCCTGATTATCGTGCAGAAGTTGCAGCCGTCAATTACAAATCGGAAATTTCAAATCATGCGTCGGTTGATTCTTTGGTGGCGAGTCAACTGAAAGCAAAGACAATTCCTGCAATGCAACAAAGTACAGTTACACAGCAACTTCCGTTGCCGTATAACCAGATGACATCTAATTCGATAGGCTTGTATTGGCCGCAAAATAACGCTCAAAACTCGCAACAATTTTCTAATCCTGCGTTAAAAAACAATCAAGAAAGTCTGTCGATTCCGTTGGTTTCTTCAGTACCTCCAATACCATCACCAAATTATCAATGCCGTGACTCAAGAAGTTTTTCTTTTCAAACAAATCCAAAACCTGTTGCGTCACCTCCAACCGCCGAGTCAAAACTATTCAGCAACGAACCTGCTCCTAGGGGAGAGACTGGCACGGACATTCGAAATCGCAATCAAGGGATTTTCGACTCCGGCGATATTTATAAAGACGACGCATCTCTTTTAGGGAAAAACAATTCCGAAACAAGCATTCGTGGTGGAATACCGTCAAGCCGCAGAGAAGCGAACAGCATAAATGGTCAACTCTCCGGCATGTCGCAAAGCGTACCCAAAGTCGCATTTTTTGCGGAAAGTGGGCATTTGGCGGCTTTTCTTGAAAATCGCGTTTTTTTTCACGCTACGATTGATGGTTTTCCTATGGCGGAGTTTGCTGGAACAATTTTCGACGACCAAAATCGAAATGTCGCAGAAATCAAAAGTAATGTGGGCGGGTTCGGCGAGTTTTATTTTGTGCCGGAAATGAATCGTCATTATCGAGTGGTGACAAAAAACGATACAATTGCTTTGGACTTGCCGATAACGGAAGTTCCTGTAACAATAAGCGTTACGGAACATTTTGTTCACTCTGGTGAACCAATTACGGTACTTTTACGGTCACGTCAATCGGGTTTACCTGTGGTTGTGAGTTTATCGCAAAGTGGCGTCTCGCTTATTTCGGAATCGGTTGAGACATCTGACAGTGTAAAATCCGTTACATTTTCGCCTCCTGAAAATATAACCGGATTAGTGACAATTACAGTTTTTGAAGTAAAGGATGCGTCTTTATCGATTCTGGCAACAGAAAATATTTTGTGTTCTCCGCAAAATTTTCTCACGTTGAACATCTTGCCACTAAATGAAAAACAAAACGACAAATTGACTTATCCTTTTGATTTGCATGTGATTGCGCCAAATGGAAAATCTGTTGCCGATGCACAAGTGACACTTCGGGCAATTCGAATTACTCCCAATGTATTACCGAAACAATTTTCAGAACAAGTTGCAGATTTTCTATTTGCGGAAATTCCGACAGAAACGCTTCTACAATTCTTGGGACAATTTTCGCAAAATGATAAGTCAATTCCTTGGAATGATATAGAGCAGTGGCTCGCTGTCAACGAGAAAATTTCGCGAGAAAAACTCAATCTTTTCGTGGCAAGCTGCCTACAAACCACAAATAACACAGACTCTTTTGTTACTAAACCAATTGTTATCGATAATCTTATCTCACTTCGTGCTGATTATGACCGAAAAATTGAAACGATTCGTCAAAATCAAAAAATCAGCGGACGTATTATCGGAATTATTGTGATTTTTGGCGGCATGTCCCTTGCCGTTTTCAGTATGATTCTTGCCGTAATGCGATTAGCATCCGGGAGTCGAATGTTTATGGTAGTTATTGTTTCCGGCGTAGCGTGCGTTTTGATTTGTATGGTGACAATGCGAGAACAAACCGATACGGTAATGCGGTCAGAAATACCGCAATTTTCTACAGCAAAATCGGAAAAATCTTCTGGTTCATTCCAGTCTTTCGAAAATGCCAAATTATCTGCCCGTTCCGCAGACGCTAGTAGTTTCACCGAAACGGACAGAAAAGACTCTGCGGCAGATTTATTAAAGAAAGAAAATACGGCAACTCCGAAATCTCAAATATTGTTTTTCGCTTTGCAAACTCAACAACCGCAAACATTTCCGTCTTTGGAATTATTTTATGAAAACTTTGATTTGAAAAGCGACGTAAACGGTGATCTACATTTTGACGTGCCGATAACTGAAAATTCCCACACTTCATTTTATTTGATCATCGACGCAGTGTCGCCAGATGGTTTAACTGGTTGGAAACGGTGGAAACAAATGATGCATTAAACTGCTTATTGGTCATGTTCGAGCGTACATGGTGCTTATGTGCGAGCAAAAATAGCACAGTGGTTGTCAACATTGAGCATAATTTTTTAGTAACTCTTCAGTCGCTCAATCCCAATAAATCTGTACTTGGTGACTGGATAGTGACCGTCAATTTCACTGGAAAATATTACTATTGCCGCCCTTATTTATAAAATTCCATGAGTAGCCCAAATTGCTCCAATTTATTCGCCCTTATTCTCTTATTTTTCGTTTAATTTTTTTGGGTAACAATCCATCCATGATCTAAAAAATAAGGGCGAGTTTGGGGGCTTTGTTGGCTACTATGACGCTGCTCATTGCAATTGAAATTTCGATTTCCACCGACATCGTTATACCGTAAAATCCGGTTCATTCATAAAACCGAAAACTCAAGTGCAATGAGTATAAGGGAAACGTGATAAATAAAAGACTGCAATAGTAAATCTTTCGGTAAAAGTAACAGTAACTTTACCGTTGCCAAGTGCGGATTTATTTGGCTTGTGGGCAACTGACGCCATAGTTTTCTATTGTGTTTTCAAAATATTGTCCCCCAAAAACGAAATAACCAGAGACATCCAACCCAAATAAGCGTCAACTCCTTAAAAATTAAAGAGATTAGCGATTAACTTAATTGGAGTAACCGCCATTGCTGATTGTCAGACAACATTTGCCCAAAATTACCCTCAATTACTGAAAACCGCTCGCCAACGGCTTGTTTCTCTTAACTTTTCACAGTTTTGCGCATGTTCCGCGTTAAAAAAATCTCCTCTGCTAACTTGACTTTTCGTTCAAATTCGTAAAAATTTGTATTGTTGTATAAAACAAATTTTGAAAAAAGTCTTTGACGAAACTCATGATTCACCAAGTTTTTACGAAAACGGTGCTGCAGTTGGGGCTGGATGTTGGTTCGACGACGGTGAAGGTAGTGGTGGTGGACGAGGCAACGCGGCAGGTTTTGTGGAATCGTTATACGCGGCATTATTCCGACGTTCTCAAAACCGTGTTCGAGTTGACTGCCGAAGCGATTGATCGTTACCCGGAGCGGTTGTTCACAGTGGCAGTAACCGGTTCGGCGGGAATCGGCGTGTCGCAAAAGCTAGAATTGCCGTTTGTGCAGGAAGTTGTCGCCAGCGCGGAAGCGGTCGCGGCGTTTCTGCCACACACTGACGTCGCCATTGAACTCGGCGGCGAGGACGCGAAAATCACATTTTTCGACGGCAGCATTGACCAACGGATGAACGAAACATGCGCGGGCGGAACCGGCGCGTTTATTGATCAAATTGCCGTTTCGCTCAAAACCGACGCATCGGGCGTGAATCAATTAGCGGAACATCATAAGATCATTTATCCGATTGCGGCGAGGTGCGGCGTCTTCACCAAGTCGGACGTAACGATGCTTCTTAACGACGGCGCGGCAAAAGAAGATGTGGCGGCAAGCGTTTTGCAAGCGGTTGTCGATCAAACAATCGGCGGGTTGGCATGTGGGCGGAAAATACGCGGGAATGTTGCGTTTCTCGGAGGGCCGCTTCATTTTTTGCCGGAACTTCGCAAGCGTTTTACCGAAACGTTGCGTCTCGCGCCGGAACAGGAATTGCAACCGGAAAACGCTCATTTTTATGTCGCGCTTGGCGCGGCGTTGCAATCGGCGAATCGTGAACCGATTGCAGCGGAAGATCTGCGGCGTCGGATTTGTCATGTTCATCGTCAAGGAGACTTCCGCGAGACAGATCGTTTGTCGGCGTTGTTCCTTTCGGAAGATGATTACAGAGAATTTGCCGCGCGGCATAACACGTTGAAAGCCGCTCGTGCTGAAATTTCCGAAGCGGCGGGAGATTTGTTTTTCGGAATTGATTCCGGTTCAACGACGACCAAAGCGGTGTTGATTGACAATCAATCGCGAATCTTGCGGTCATGGTATGGTTCCAATCAAGGCGATCCGGTGCAAACGGTTTTAGAGATTCTTGCCGACGCTTACGAACAGATTCCGCCCGCCGCGCAGATCAAACGCTCGTGCGTAACCGGTTATGGCGAAATGATTCTCAAAGCCGCGATTGGCATTGACAGCGGCGAGGTCGAAACGCTGGCGCATTATAAGGCGGCAAGCCATTTCGTGCCGGACGCTTCGTTTTTGCTCGATATTGGCGGACAAGACATCAAGTGCATTTACATCAAGCAAGGTTACGTCGATAAAATTGTTCTCAATGAAGCGTGTTCGTCCGGTTGCGGTTCGTTTCTTGAAACCTTTGCGCAATCGCTCGGTTACGACGCGGCGACATTCGCGCAGGAGGGATTGTTTGCGCCGCATCCGATTGATCTGGGAACGCGATGCACGGTTTTTATGAATTCCAAAGTCAAACAAGCGCAAAAAGAAAACGCTTCCGTCGCCGATATTTCTGCGGGACTTGCATTTTCCGTCGCAAAAAACGCTTTGTACAAAGTGTTGAAAGTTTCCGACCCGCGCGAGCTCGGCGAAAAGATTATGGTGCAAGGCGGTACCTTCAATAATGCGGCGGTACTTCGCGCTTTGGAGATTTTGATCGGGCGCCATGTGTTCCGCGCCGATATTTCCGGCGTGATGGGTGCGTTCGGAGCGGCGTTGATCGCCAAAGAACTCGCGGAAGCCGCCGAAGAAAAAACATTGCGTTCCGAGATTCCGCAAAACAACGGTTCGTCGAATCAAACAGTCTCGACGCTTTTGTCTCACGGCGATTTGCCGTCTTTTACGAGTAGCACGGTGCAGCGGCGATGCAAACAATGTTCCAACAAGTGCCTGATTACCGTGCATACGTTTTCTGGAAACAAAAAGTTTGTCTCTGGAAACAAGTGCGAAAAAGGATTGGGACGCCGCGGCGGCGAGTCCCGTCCGAATCTGTTTCAATATCAATATGAGCGGCTTTTTCAACATTATCATCCGCACGAACCGCAGCAAGCTCCGCTTGGAGAAATCGGGTTGCCGCGAGCGCTGAATATGTTTGAAAATTATCCGTATTGGTTTACCTTGTTTCATCAACTTGGTTTTCGCGTTGTGCTTTCGGAACCGTCCGCGTCGAAAATGTACAACAACGGCTTGGAAAGCGTGCCGTCGCAAACGCTTTGTTTTCCGGCAAAACTGGTCCACGGGCATATTCTCAATCTGATTGAAAAAGGAGTGAAACGGATTTTTTATCCCGCGCTGCCGATGGAACGCGCCGAATTTAAAGAATCGGTGTATAGTTATAATTGTCCGGTTGTCGGTTCGTATCCCGAGGTTGTTCGACTCAATATTGATGAAATCAAAGAGAATCGTATTGATTTGATTTCGCCGTTTTTGCCGATAGACGACTCCGCGAAACAATTGCGGTTTTTGTTGCCGTTGTTGACGGATTACGGCGTAACAAAACGGAATCTCAAACAAGCGTTGCACGCGGCGGCGGAAGAACAGGCGGCGTATAAGGCGGATATTTGTCGTACCGGCGAGAAAATCCTTGCGCAATTGAACGCGGAACACGTGCCGGGAATCGTGCTTGCCGGAAGACCGTATCATCTCGACCCGCTGATCCATCACGGCATTCCTGAATTGATTGCCTCCAGCGGCGCGGCGGTTTTGTCGGGCGATTCGGTTGCACATCTTGGAGAGCAATTGCTTTTTCCGCTGCAAGTCGTTGACCAATGGGGCTATCACGCGCGGTTGTATCGTGCGGCGACATTAACGGCGTGTCAACCGCATTTGCAAATGATTCAACTCACGTCGTTCGGCTGCGGACTCGACGCGGTTACCGCCGAACAAGTCAACGAAATTCTCACGTCCGTCGGCAAAGCTCACACGCTTATCAAAATCGACGAAGGAACGCAACTCGGAGCTGTTCGTATCCGCGTCCGGTCTCTGCTTTCAACGATGATGAGATAGATGCAAAGCCGCGAAAGAGCGTTAGGAACAAAAGCGGCTATTGGAAACGAAGGCGTAGAGACAGACGTAAGGTTTGCCCCTACCGGCAGCAGTTTCAAGTGAAGGATTTTTTTTGTCTGGCAGGAGTTTTGCAGAGATATGTATTGTTAAAAAAAGGTCGTAATTGGCTGATTTTTTGAAAATTTGGGGTTTCCCATTTTGTTTTTTGGGGGTATTTTCTCCAAAACTATTCCCACAAGTTTTGGCAATATACAGCGATTACGTAGCATAGTCGGGGGAATTATTGTTTAGATATTTTGGGTATTGCATTTTTTTTGCCCATTTTTTATTATTTCCGGTATGGTTTTCAAATAGAATTAGGCGATTTACGCCGCGCGGAGCGTTATTTTATAATGCTGAAACAAGCGAGGCAACACTCTCCTCCTACCGCTGCCGGTCTGTCTATTCCCGTAGAAGAACAGTCGGCGAAGAATACGCCCTGCTCAGTGTCGATTGGTCTCGGTTAAAGTAGAAGAATCACACGGAGTCTGCGGTGAAATCAGGCCGATTCAATTTTTGCCGTGATGTTGTGATTAACTCATGTTACGCATAGCAGTGAACATTCAGGACACACCCGCGTCCTGATTCTTCTCTCGGACGCCGGCTCGCGGGTCTCCGACGTCCCATCGGAGACGGCAATTCTTGGCTTTTGGGGTTCATTTTCTCGAAATTCTTTATTGATAAGGGTTTAGGGAACGTCCCGAAGTCA